>NZ_KV824308.1:0-31938 GCF_001816045.1 Kytococcus sp. HMSC28H12 | reverse complement strand
GGCTCCGTCACTTGGCGGACGAGGCCTTGGCGCCGGAGGCCTTGGCACCAGACCCCTCACCGGCCAGCGCCTTGGAGATCTCCTCGACGTACAGCGGCACGTTCTCCGGGATCGACAGCGCGGTCGGGTTGGCAGCGGCGCCCACGGGGGACTCGCCGTCGAGGGCCACGATGGCCTTGTTCTTGACGGCCGGCAGCTGCGAGAGCACCGGGTCGGCGGACAGCGCCTCGTAGAGCTCCCCGCCGCCGTAGGTGATGATCACGTCGACGTCGGCCAGCTCGTCAGCCTTCTCGGTGCTGATCTTGCCGGCGTACTTGCCCGGCTCGCTGTGCTTCTTGATGCTGTCGGGGATCTTCATGCCCAGGTCCTCGAGGAACTTGGAACGGGTGTCGTCGGCGGCGTAGAAGTTGATCTCCGAGAGGTCCGTGAGGTCGACGTGCGTCATGAACATGGCGCTCTTGCCCTTGATCTCCGGGTGCTCGGCCACGGCCTTCTCGATCTCGCCCCTCAGCTCGTCCACCAGTTCCTCACCCTCGGCCTCCTGACCCAGGCCCTTGGCGTTCTGGAGGATGGCCTTGTCCCACTCGGTGGCCCACGGGGCGTCCGGGAAGGCGATGGTCGGGGCGATCTTGCTGAGCGTCGCGTAGTCCTCCTCGGACATGCCCGAGTAGCCCGCCAGGATCACGTCGGGGTCCGACTCGGCGATGGCCTCGAAGTCGTAGCCGTCGGTCTCGTCGAACAGCACCGGGGCCTTGGCACCGAGCTCCTGCAGAGCCTTGTCGGTCCACGGCTGGATGCCGTCGCCGTTGTCGTCGCCCCAGGTCATCTTGGCCATGCCCACCGGGGAGATGCCCAGCGCGAGCGGGGTCTCCTGGTTGGCCCAGTCGATGGTGGCCACGCGCTCGGGCTCCTCCTCGACGGTGGTGCTGCCGAAGGCGTGCTCCACGGTCACGGGCTCCCAGGCAGCGTCCCCACCCGACTCCGCCTCGCTGGAGGATTCTGCCGGGCTGGAGGACCCGGCCGCCTCGCTGGAGGAGTTGCTCGCCTCCTTCTCGGAGTCACCGCCACAGGCGGTGAGGGTGAGCGACAGGGTGGCCAGCAGGGCCACGGAGGAAGCCGAACGACGCATGGAGGATCTCCCCTTCTCGGAAATGGATAAGGAGAGGCTACCCTACGTTCATCCCTGCTCGAGTCGACCCTCCTCGGCTTCCAGCTGGGCCATGAAGTCACGCTTGCCGGCCTGCCACTCGTCCTCGGTGCAGCCCGTGCGCCAGTAGCCCGAGATGCTCACATCCGCCTTCGACAGGCCGTGCTCCACGAAGAGGTGGCGACGCATCTCCTTGACCATCTCCGCCACGCCGTGGACGAAGACCTGCACCCCCTCGGGCAGTCGCCCCCTCTCCCTGACCGCGTGCGCAAGCGCGTGCCCGTGAGCGGTCCCGTCGCGCAGCACCCGGTGGAGCTCGATGCCCTCTCCCTCGGGCAGCTCGGGAACGGCCTCGGCGGTGGACACCTCCACGAAGACCTGGGCGGTGCCGCCGGTGGCAATGATGCGCTCCATGGCGGCCGCGACGGCGGGGATCGCCGACTCGTCACCCGCCAGCAGGTGGTGGGCCTCCGGCGTCGGCGACCACGCTCCACCGGGTCCCAGGAAGGTGATGCGGTCGCCCGGCTGCGCGGAGGCTGCCCAGGGGCCGGCCAGCCCCTCGTCCCCGTGGCTCACGAAGTCCAGGGCCATGCGGCCGTTCCGCACGGTACGGACCGTGTAGGTGCGCGTGACGGGCCACCACTCGCGAGGCTGCTCGGCCTGCACCTTCTCCCGATCCACCGGGTGGCCGTAGGGCGCACCTGCGGGAGGGAAGAGCAGCTTCACGTAGTGGTCGGTGTGCTCCAGTTCCGACAGCGCGCCCACGCCCTCGCCAGTGAGCCACACCCGCACCATCTCGGGCGTGAGCCACTCCACGGCATCTACACGGGCGCTGCGGACGGGGCGGGGCGGGCGACCCCCGGGCCCGGACCCGGGGACTGACTGCTGCGGGGGCTGGGACATGACACTCCTCACTTGGACTTAGGTAAGGCTAAACAAATCTCCTCAGAACTCGCCGCAGGTGTTCACCGGGGCCTTCCCGGAGAACACGGTGCCGAAGAACACCGACTGGCTCAGCGAGTGCGGCACGTAGCCACCCACGTGGGTGGGCGTGGCCGCCGAGTACAGCCGGACGCTTGCCCCACCCGTGCACCACTCCCGGGCCATCTGGCGCCCCTGCGCGTAGGGCAGCGTGTCGTCGGCGAGCGAGTGCGTCACCACCGAGGGCACCGCCGGCGCCACGGAGCCGAGCCGGTTCGCGCGCACCGCGGCGGCGAGCCGCTCGTCGGTGGCCAACAGCTCGGCGAAGGACCGGCCGTCACGGGTGAACTCGGAGGTCTTCTGGAAGGCCTGGGTCAGCGCCCACGGCACGCACTGGGTACGTGCCTCGGCGACCTTCGCCAGCCCCCGCTCGTTGAGCACCCGCTCGAGATCCAGGTCGTACTCGGCATCCAGACCCGCCAGGGCGAACCAGGCCAGGCCGGACATCATCGTTCCGTCCACCTTCGGCGCCACCTCCGCGAGGTCCGCGGCCGGGGCCCCGACGGCGGCGCCCCGCACGTCGAGCTCCGGGGCGTAGGTGGGTGCCAGCTCGGCTGCGGCCGCCGAGGCCGCCCCGCCCTGGCTGTACCCGGTCAGGCCGACGCGGGCTCCCTTCACCCCGAAGGCGTCGGTGCCGGTGACGGCCCGGGCGGCGTCGAGCAGCGCCCGGCCGTGCGGGGTGCGCGCCATGTAGGTGTGCTCCCCCTCGGTGCCCAAGCCCTGGTAGTCCGTGACCACCACGGTGTAGCCGGCGCGCACGAGATTCCGGATGCCCTCGAGCTCGTAGTACTGGTTGAGCGATGCCGAGCGGGAGGGTGCGCACTGGTCGCCCAGGCCCTGGGTGCCAGGGGCCAGCGCGACCACGGGGCGGGTGCCCTCGCCACGCCACGGCGCCTTGGGCGTGAGCACGAAGCCGGAGGTGGCCACGGTGCGCCCGTCCGACGCGGTGGAGGTGTAGAGCAGGCGCTCGGCGGAGTACTCGATGGTGTGCGCGCCGGCCGGGTCGAGGAGGAACTCCATCGTCTGGCGGCGCAGCAGCCGACCGGGGGCGTCGGGCATGTCCGCGGGGGTCTCGTAGAAGGCCGGGTCCACCGGATCGGCGGTCGGTGCGGCGGCGGTGGTGGTCGTCGCCCCCAGCGGGGTCCCGGCCCCGGCGGAGACGGGAACAGCCAGGGCGGCGGTGAGGCACAGGGTGAGGGTGGGCAGGGCGCGGCGCACGGGGGTCCTTCCGAAGCGTGTGAACAGGGGCCTTCGGGATCAGACCACAGGTCACGCGCCCGACACAGGGCGTCACGCCCACCATGACCATGTCTTGACGATGCCGCGTGGGCGCCTCCGGCATCACATGGGGCGCAGCGTGAGGTCCAGGCTATTGCCGTCCCGGGCACCGCACTCCACCGGTACGCCCGCGGCGCTCCGCCCACGGCCCGCCGAACCGACCCTGGTGCCCCTGGGGCGTCCCGGACCTGCGCTGGGGCGATGGTGGTCCGGGACGCCACGGTGCGGTTCATCACTGGAGTGGACGACACCGCCGGCGGGGGGGGCACGGGATCCTCGCGCACCATCCCCGGCAGCTCCGTGCGCTGCTTTCCGCCCATGCTCACGTCCTTGCCCGGTGGGCCTGCAGCCAGCCCTCACTCCGGGGCGGCCGAGGCGTCGATGGACGCGCGGGTCCGCCTCTCGACCGTCGAGAGGCGGACCCGCGCGTCAGGTGGTGGGAGGTCCGCGCCGGTCAGACCGGCGGCACGTCCCGGCGGCGGGTCGAGAAGTGGCGCTCGCGGCCGCGGGCGAACTCCAGCCGCTTCAGCAGCTCCTCGCGCAGCGCGTCGGCCTCGATGATGCCGTCGATCACCAGGTCGGCCGCCAGGCGCTCGAGGTCCACGTCCTTGACGTACTCCTCACGCATCTGCAGCACGAACTGCTCACGCGCCTCGGGGCCCTGCTCGGCCTCGATCTCGGCGATCTTGTTGGCGTACACCGCGTTCACGGCCGCCTCCGGGCCCATCACTGCGATGCGGCCGGTGGGCAGAGCCAGGGTGGCGTCGGGCGCGAAGCCCGGACCCCCCATCGCGTACAGGCCGGCGCCGTAGGCCTTGCGCACCACGATGCAGAACTGCGGCACCGTGGCCGACGAGACGGCCGAGACCATCTTGGCGCCGTGGCGGATGATGCCGGTGCGCTCGACCTCGGAACCGATCATGAAGCCCGGCACGTCCACGAGGTAGACCAGCGGGATCGAGTAGGCGTCGCACAGCCAGATGAAGCGCGCCGCCTTGTCGGCCGAGTCGGTGAACAGCACGCCACCCTTGACCGCCGAGTTGTTGGCCACGATGCCGACGGTGCGGCCGTCCATGCGGGCGAAGCCGATGACCAGCTCGGGGGCGAACAGCTCCTTGATCTCGAAGAAGCTGTCGTCGTCCACCAGGCCGTCGATGACCTCGTGCATGTCGAACGGCACGGACTCTGCCTCCGGGACCGTGGTGCGCTCCAGCGGGTACGCCGGCTCCTCGGCCTCGTAGGGCTCCAGCTCCGTGTGCCAGTTCTGCGGCACGTAGCTGAAGTACATGCGCGCGGTCTCGATGGCCTCGGTGTCGTCGGCCACGAGGATGTCACCCACGCCGGAGACGGTGCAGTGCATGCGGGCACCACCCATCTCCTCCAGGGAGACCTTCTCGCCCACGACCATCTCGGCCATGCGGGGGCTGCCCAGGTACATGGAGGCGTTGCCCTCCACCATGATCACCACGTCGGTGAAGCTGGGGATGTACGCGCCACCGGCGGCCGACGGGCCGAACAGGCAGCAGATCTGCGGCACCTTGCCCGAGAGCGCCACCTGGTTGTGGAAGATGCGCCCCGCGCCACGGCGGCCCGGGAAGAGCTCCACCTGGTCGGTGATGCGGGCGCCGGCGGAGTCCACGAACCAGAAGACCGGCAGCTCCTCGCGCAGCGCGGTCTCGGTGGCGCGGACGATCTTCTCGACCGTGCGCGCACCCCACGAGCCCGCCTTCACGGTGGGGTCGTTGGCGATGACGATGGCGGGGCGTCCGTCCACGGTGCCGCGCCCGGTGACCACGCCGTCGGCCGGCAGGCCGGTGGCCGTGGCGTTGGCGTAGCGGCCGTCCTCCACGAACGAGCCCTCGTCGAAGAGCAGCGCGATGCGATCGCGGACGTAGAGCTTGTTCTGGGACTCGAGCTTGGCGGCGGCCTTCTCAGTGGGCGCCCCGGAGGCCGCGTGGGCCTCGTTGAGGCGGCGCCGGACGTCGGCGACCTTCTCGTCGCCGCCGGGGGTGGCGTCGGCGAAGGGCTGCACGCCGGGGGTCTCGCCTGCGTTGGTGGTGGTCGTCATCGGTGGATCAGGCCTCCAGACCCAGGCCACGGGCGATGAGCATGCGCTGCACCTCGCTGGTGCCCTCACCGACCTCGAGGATCTTGGCGTCGCGGTAGAAGCGGGCCACGGGGTACTCCTCCATGAAGCCGTTGCCGCCGAAGACCTGGGTGGCGATGCGGGTGGCATCCATGGCGGCCTCGGTGGAGTACAGCTTGGCCACGGACGCGGCCATCTTGACCTCCTGCATCGAGCGACGGCCGGCGTCGAACTCGTCCTTGAGCCAGGCGGCCTTGTAGGTGAGCAGGCGCGCGGCGTCCACCTTGACCTTGAGGTCGGCCACCTGGAACGAGACGCCCTGGTAGGCGCCGATCGGCTTCCCGAACGCAGTACGCGTCTTGGCGTACTCGGTGGAGTGCTCCAGGCAGGCCTGCGCCAGGCCGACCGCGAGCGCCGAGATGGCGATGCGGCCGTCGTCGAGGGTCTTGAGGAACTGCTTGTAGCCCTCGCCGCGAGCGCCCAGCAGGTTGGCCTCGGGGACGCGGCAGTTCTCGAAGGTCAGGCCATGGGTGTCGGAGATGTGCCAGCCGAGCTTGCGGTAGGCCGGCTCCACGGTGAAGCCCGGGGTGCCGGACGGCACGATGATGGCGCTGATCTCCGGCTTGCCGTTCTCCTTGGTGCCGGTGCGGGCGGTGACGGTCACGCAGGAGGTGATGTCGGTGCCCGAGTTGGTGATGAACGCCTTGGCGCCGTTGATGACCCACTCGCCGTCCACGACCTCGGCCTTGGTGCGGGTGCCGCCGGCGTCGGACCCCGCGTCCGGCTCGGTGAGGCCGAAGCCGGCCAGGGCGCGGCCGGCCACGAGGTCGGGCAACCACTGCTGCTTCTGCTCGTCCGAGCCGTAGGTGAGGATCGGGTTGATGCCCAGGCCCACACCGGCCGAGAGCGTGATGCCCATGGACTGGTCCACGCGGCCGAGCTCCTCGATGGCCAGGCACAGGTAGGTGAACGGGCCCTCGTCCTCCAGGCCGGCACCGCCGTACTCCTCGGGGACCACCAGGCCGAACAGGCCCATCTCGCCCATCTTGGGGATGAGCTCGGTCGGGAAGTAGGACTCGGCGTCCCACTTCTCCACGTGCGGGGCGATCTCCGCCTCGGCGAACTGGCGGACGACCTGGCGGAAGTCCTCGTGGTCCTTGGACAGTTCGAACATGCTCCAGGCCTTTCGTGGCGGGGTCAGGGGGGCGGTGCGCCCGGGCGCGTCGAGGCGCCCTCGCGCCGTGGCGCGGGTCACACCATCGCAGAGCATAGGTGGTGCCGAGGAGGTCGGGTCACCGCCCGGCCAGGAAGGCGTCCACCTCGGCGGCCGTGGGCACCGTGGCCGGCCCGTGGCGGGTCACCTTGAGCGCCCCGGCCGCGTTGGCCCGGCGCGCGGCGGCCACCGGGTCGGCACCGGCCGCCAGCTCGGCGCACAGCACGCCGGTGTGCGTGTCGCCCGCACCGTTGGTGTCCACCGGATCCTGCGGGAAGCCCGGCACGGCCACCACCGCTCCCCCGTCGCCCACGGCACAGCCCTTGTCGCCGTCGCGCACGACCACGAGGCACCCGGCCGACAGGAGCCCGGCCACCTGCGCGGCGAGCTCGACCATGTCGGTGTCGGCGGGGGCACCCACCAGGGCCTCGGCCTCCTCGGCGTTGCTGCTCCACACGTCGGTGAGGGCCAGCACCTCGCGCTGCAGGGCGGCGTCCAGCCCCTCGAAGGCCGCGCCCGGGTCGAGCACCACCCGCACGCCCGTCGGCAGCCCGCGCAGCCAGGCCAGCAGCGGGTCGCGGGTGGGCTCCAGCAGGCTGTACCCGCTGACGCACACCAGGTCGCCGTCCACCGGCTCGCTCGTCTGCAGCGACTCCGGGCTGATGACGCGCTCGGCCCCCATCGCGGTGACGAAGGTGCGCTCGGCCGAGGGCTCCACGAGCACCACGCACACCGCCGTGTCCTGGTCGGGGACCTCCGGGCTGGTCAGCGCGATGCCGTCGGCCGCCAGCGCCTCGCGGACCAGGTCGCCGTTGGGCCCGGTCCCCACCGAGCCGGCGTGCACGGCATGGGCGCCGGACCGGGCCGCCGCACGCAGGATGGTCACCGCGCCGCCCACCTCCCGCGTGGTGCTGGAGGCCATGACGTTGCCGCCACGCCGCGGAAGGGCGGGCACGTGGACGACCTCGTCCACCAGGGCCTGGGCGGTGTGGATGACGCGCGGGGTCCTCGACATGCCCCAAGGGTGCACCACGCCGTGCCCGGTACGGCGTGGATCGCGCGCGAGGTGTGGGCCGCGCCACGTTAGAGTGCCGCCCATGGCTCCTGTGACCTCCGTGCTGATCGCCAACCGTGGCGAGATCGCCGTCCGAATCGCCCGCGCCTGCGCCGATGCAGGCATCCGTTCCATCGCCGTGTACGCCGACGCCGACCGCGACGCGCTGCACACGAAGGTGGCCGACGAGGCCTATTCCATCGGGGGCAACACCCCGGCGGAGTCCTACCTGGTGGTGGACAAGCTGCTGCAGGTGGCCAAGGACGCCGGCGCGGACGCCGTGCACCCCGGCTACGGCTTCCTGGCCGAGAACGCCGACTTCGCGCAGGCCGTCATCGACGCCGGCCTCACGTGGATCGGCCCCTCCCCGCAGGCCATCGACTCCCTGGGCGACAAGGTGAAGGCCCGCCACATCGCCGATGCCGCCAACGCGCCCCTGGTGCCGGGCACCAAGGACCCGGTGGAGTCCGCCGAGGAGGTGCTCGCCTTCGCCGACGAGCACGGCCTGCCGGTGGCCATCAAGGCTGCCTACGGCGGCGGTGGCCGCGGCCTCAAGGTGGCCCGCACCCGCGAGGAGATCCCCGAGCTGTACGACTCCGCCGTGCGGGAGGCCGTGTCGGCCTTCGGTCGCGGCGAGTGCTTCGTGGAGCGCTTCCTGGACTCCCCCCGCCACGTGGAGACCCAGTGCCTGGCCGACCAGCACGGCAACGTCGTGGTGGTCTCCACCCGCGACTGCTCGCTGCAGCGCCGCAACCAGAAGCTCGTGGAGGAGGCCCCGGCCCCCTTCGTGACCCCGGAGCAGGACGCCGAGCTGCGCCGCGCCTCCAAGGACATCCTCAAGGCCGCCGGCTACGTCGGCGCCGGCACCTGCGAGTACCTCATCGGCACCGACGGCACCATCTCCTTCCTCGAGGTGAACACGCGCCTCCAGGTGGAGCACCCCGTCACCGAGGAGGTCACCGGCATCGACCTCGTGCGCGAGCAGTTCCGCATCGCCGCCGGCGAGGAGCTGGGCTACGACGACCCGGAGGTGCGCGGCCACTCCTTCGAGTTCCGCATCAACTCCGAGGACGCGGGGCTGAACTTCATGCCCTCCCCCGGCACCGCCACCACGCTGCGCACCCCCGCGGGCCCCGGCGTCCGCGTGGACTCCGGCATGGTCGAGGGCGACACCGTGGCCGGTGCGTTCGACTCCATGCTGGCCAAGCTCATCGTCACTGGCCGCACCCGCACCGAGGCCCTCGAGCGCTCCCGCCGCGCGCTGGACGAGTTCGTCGTCGAGGGCATGCCCACCGTGCTGCCCTTCCACCGCGCGGTGGTGCGTGACGAGGCGTTCGCCCCGGCCGACCCGGAGCAGCCGTTCAGCGTGCACACCCGCTGGATCGAGACCGAGTTCGACAACACCATCGAGCCGTACTCCGGCCCCACCGCGGAGGCCGAGGAGAAGGCCCCGCGCCAGGAGATCCTCGTGGAGGTGAACGGCCGCCGCATGGCCGTGACCCTGCCCGGCGACCTGGCCCTGGGCGGTGGCGGCGCGGCCGCCGGTGGCGCCCGCAAGAAGGCCCCCAAGCGCCAGCGCGGCGGCGGTGGTGCCGCGGCGGCCTCCGGTGACGCCGTGACCGCGCCGATGCAGGGCACCATCGTGAAGGTGGCCGTGGAGGAGGGCGCGACGGTGGCCGAGGGCGACCAGGTGGTGGTGCTCGAGGCGATGAAGATGGAGCAGCCCATCAAGGCGCACAAGGCCGGTGTGGTGACCGGGCTCAAGGCCGCCGTGGGCGAGACCGTGAACAACGGTGGCGTCATCTGCGAGATCAAGGACGCCGAGTGACCGCTCGCTGAGCGCCGCCCGGCGCACGCGAAGGGGCCCACTGACCTGTCCGGTCGGTGGGCCCCTTCGCTGTGTGCCCGGCGCCCAGGTCCTGCCCGGCGTGTCACCTCTCGGACGTCGATGCTCGGACGTTGAGTCGTCGTTCGTCGGGGTCAGAACCGCCCGGGGACCCCGACGAACGACGACTCAACGTGTGGGGAGGGCTCAACGTGTGGGGAGGGGCACGCGGCGGGACCCTGGCCCGGGCCGGCTCAGTCCTCGCGGGTGTGGAGGCGGCGCGCGGCCTCGGCGACGCTGCCCGACATCGACGGGTAGACGGTGAACGTGCTGGCCACCTGGTCCACGGTGAGGCGGTGGTGCACGGCCAGGGCCACCGGGTAGATGAGCTCGGAGGCCTGCGGGCCCACCACCACACCGCCGACGACCACGTCGGACCCCTGCGCGGCGTAGAGCTTGACGAACCCGTGGCGCACGTTGCGCATCTTGGCCCGCGGGTTGTTGACCAGCGGCAGCATCACCTGGTGCACGCGGCCCTCCCCCTCGTCCACCTGCTTCTGCCCGATGCCGACGGTGGCGATCTCCGGGTCGGTGAAGATGTTGGAGCTGATGCCGGTGACGCGCAGCGGGGAGACCGCGTCGCCGAGCGCGTGGCTCATGGCGATGCGGCCCTGCATGGCGGCCACCGAGGCCAGCGGCAGCACCGCCGTGCAGTCACCGGCGGCGTACACCCCCCGCACGGAGGTGCGCGACACCTTGTCCACCAGCACGTGGCCCGAGTCGGCGGTCTGCACACCGACCTCCTCCAGCCCCAGGTCCGCGGTGTTGGGCACCGACCCGACGGCCATGATGCAGTGCGAGCCGGTGACGGTGCGCCCGTCGGTGAGGGTCACGAGCACCTCGTCGCCCTGCCGCTCCACGGACTGGGCGCGGGCCCCGTTCATCACCTGCATGCCGCGCTCGCGGAAGACGGTCTCCAGCACCTCGGCGGCGTCCGGGTCCTCGCCGGGCAGCACGCGGTCGCGGCTGGAGACGAGCACCACCTCGCACCCGAGGCCCAGGTAGGCGTGGGCGAGCTCCGCGCCGGTCACACCCGAGCCCACCACGACGAGCTTGCTCGGCAGCTCGGTGAGGTCCCACACCTGCTGCCAGGTGAGGATGCGCTCGCCGTCGGGGCGGGCGCTGGGCAGCACCCGCGGGGAGGCGCCGGTGGCCAGCAGCACGGTGGCGGCGGTGAGCTCGGTGGTGCTGCCGTCGGCGGCGGTCACCTGCACACGGTCCGGCGCGACGAGGCGGCCCCGGCCGTCCACCACGGTGACGCCGGCCTCGGTCAGCGCCGCGCGGATGTCGGCCGACTGGGCACGCGCCAGGTCCATGACCCGCCGGTTGGCCGCGGCCAGGTCGATGTGGGCCTCCACCCCGTGCGCCAGCGGCTCGTGGGTGGCGGGGTCGCCGTCGTCCTCGGAGAACTCCACGCCCATGCGCCCGGCCACGTCGAAGCGGCTGCGGAAGTCCGCAGTGGCGATGAGGGTCTTGGACGGCACGCAGTCGGTGAGCACCGAGGCGCCACCCACCCCGGTGTCCTCCACGAGGGTCACGGTGGCGCCGCCCGCCGCCGCCGTGAGGGCGGCCTCGTACCCGCCGGGACCGCCGCCGATGATGATGACCTCAGGTGCGCTGGAGAGCATGCCCCCATCCAACCATCGACGGCCTGACGCACCACCCTCGCGGTGCCCCCAGTCGTTAGGGTGGCCCCGTGGCCCGACTCGACTCCCAGAACCCCTTCGACGACCCGACCGCCGACCCCCGCGAGATCGCTCGCCGGGCCGCGCAGGACGTGGCCCGCCTCTCCGGCGTGGAGCGGCACGACATCGCCCTCACCCTGGGCTCCGGGTGGGGCAGCGCGGCCGACCTGCTGGGCGAGCCCGTCGCGTCCTTCGACCAGTCCGAGGTGACCGGCTTCCCGCCGCCGGCGGTGGAGGGCCACTCCTCGGTGATGCGCTCGTTCGCGGTCGAGGGTCACGACGGCCGCACCCGCCACGTGCTGGTGTTCGGATCGCGCACCCACTTCTACGAGGGCCACGGTGTGCGCCCGGTGGTGCACACGGTGCGCACGGCGGCCGCGGCCGGCTGCGACACGATGGTGCTCACCAACGGCTGCGGCGGCCTGCGCCCCGAGTGGGCCCCCGGCACCCCGGTGCTCATCAGCGACCACGTGAACCTCACGGCGGCCTCCCCGCTGGAGGGCGCCACCTTCGTGGACCTCACCGACCTGTACACCCCGCACCTGCGCCAGGTGGCCCGCACCGTGGACCCCTCCCTGGAGGAGGGCGTGTACGTGCAGTTCCGCGGGCCGCACTACGAGACCCCCGCCGAGGTGCGCATGGCCAAGGTGATCGGCGGCGACCTCGTGGGCATGTCCACCACGCTCGAGGCGATCGCCGCCCGCGAGGCCGGCATGTCCGTGCTGGGCCTCTCGCTGGTGACCAACCACGCCGCCGGCATCAGCGACGAGCCGCTGGACCACGCCGAGGTGATCGAGGCCGGACGCGCCGCCTCCGCCCGCTGCGGCCAGCTGCTCGCCGGCATCGTGCCCCGCCTCTGACACCCGCGGCCCCGGCCGCACCCACCCGGACGTCCACCCACCCGGGGCCGAGCCCCCTTCCGCGAACGGAGACCACCGTGCAGCCCACCGACGACCTGACGGCCCTGCTGGCGCAGGCCCGCGCCTGGATCGCCGACGACCCCGACGAGGCCACCCGCACCGAGCTGCAGGCCGTGGTGGACGCCGCCGAGGACGGGGACGCCGCCGCGGCCGCCGACCTGGCCGACCGCTTCCGCGGCCTGCTGGAGTTCGGCACCGCCGGACTGCGCGGCGCGGTGGCCGCCGGCCCGGCGCGCATGAACCGCGCCGTGGTCATCCGTGCCGCCGCGGGCCTGGTGCGCTGGCTGCAGCAGCGCGCGACCGACCCGGTGACCTCCCCGACCGTGGTGATCGGTTACGACGCACGCCACCGCAGCCACGACTTCGCGCTGGACACCGCTGCCGTGGTGACCGCCGCGGGCGGCCAGGCCATCGTGCTGCCCGAGGCCCTGCCCACCCCGGTGCTGGCCTACGCCGTGCGCCACACCGGTGCCGATGCGGGCGTCATGGTCACCGCCTCGCACAACCCGCCGCAGGACAACGGCTACAAGGTGTACCTGGGCGACGGCAGCCAGATCGTCTCGCCGGTGGACGCCGAGATCGCCGCGCACATCCGGGCCGTGGAGTCCGTGGCGTCGGTGCCGCGCGCGGAGGCCGGGTGGATCACCGCCGCCGACGACCTGCGCGAGGCGTACGTCAAGGCCGCCACGAGCGTGGTGGACCCGGCGGGCCCCAAGCAGGTGGCCGTGGTCTACACCGCGCTGCACGGCGTGGGCAACGACCTGGTGGTGCAGGCCTTCGAGGAGGCCGGCTTCCCCAATCCCAAGAGCGTGGCCACGCAGGCCGTCCCGGACCCGGACTTCCCCACCGTGGCCTTCCCCAACCCGGAGGAGGACGGTGCCATCGACGCCGCCCTGGAGCTGGCCTCGCGGATGCAGCCGGACGTGGTCATCGCCAACGACCCGGATGCCGACCGCTGCGCCGTGGCCGTGCCGGACCCCGAGTCCGTGACCGCCGACGACCCGGTGGGCTGGCGCATGCTGCGCGGCGACGAGGTGGGCGCCCTGCTGGGCAACCACGTGCTGCGCCGCGCCGCCGAGACCGGTGGCCTGCCCGAGGACGCGGTCTTCGCCAACTCCATCGTGAGTTCGCGGCTGCTCTCGCGGATGGCGGCCTCCGCCGGCGTGCGCCACACCGAGACCCTCACCGGCTTCAAGTGGATCGGCCGCGTGGACGGCCTGGCCTTCGGCTACGAGGAGGCGCTGGGCTACTGCGTGGACCCGACCCACGTGAAGGACAAGGACGGCATCAGCGCGGCGCTCATGGTGGCCGACCTCGTGGCCCGCCTGCGTGCCGGCTCGCGCACCCGCACGGTGCTGGACGTGCTCGACGACCTGTACCTCGAGCACGGCGTGCACGCCTCGGACTCCTTCAGCATCCGGGTGGAGGAGCTGGAGCAGATCGATGCGGTGATGGCCGCCCTGCGCGCGCAGCCGCCGACCTCGCTGGGTGGCCCCCCGGTGGCCGAGGCCGCCGACCTGGCCGAGGGCTGGAACGGCCTGCCGCCCACCGACGGCCTGCGCTGGGTGCTGGCCGACGACACGCGCGTCATCGTGCGTCCCTCGGGCACCGAACCGAAGGTGAAGGTCTACCTGGAGGTGGTGGTGCCCGTGGAGTCCGGCGACCTGCCGGCCGCCAAGCACACCGCCCGGGAGCGCCTGGCCACGGTGCGCGCCGACATGGAGCGCCTCACCGCCCTCTGATCAGAGGAACCAGACGGCCAGCGGCAGCAGCAGGCCCACCGCCATCGCGGCCGCCGGCAGCGGTGCCACGGTGCGGGTGGTGGGCGTGGGGTCGGCCTCGATGTGGCCGTCGGCCAGGGCGTCGGCGTGCGCGTCGCGGGCCCCACGCACGGTGGAGGCCACGGACTGCAGGTCCTCCAGCATCGCGAACTCGGGCTTGAGCGGCTGCGGGTCGGCCCCGGTGCGGGCGGCGTCGAGCTTGCGCAGCAGACCCAGGCCGGTGACGTCCGCGGTGTGGTCCACGCCCGAGGGGTCGCGGTAGGAGGAGCCCACGGCCCAGGCGCGGTGCATCCCGGTCTCGGACTCCACCTCCAGGCTCCAGCGGGAGCCCACGCGGCGCACCCGCTGCCACGGGATGCGCACCGTGCGCACCGGGTTGACGATGGTCAGCCCGTCGGGGTCCAGCTCCACCCGGGGACGCCAGATGAGCACCCACGCCAGGGCGGCGCCGGCCACGGCCAGGCCCACCGCACCCCACATGACCGGCCGGGTGACCAGGGCCAGCACCACGAAGCCCGCCGCCAGGAGCCAGGAGACCACCGCGAGGATCCGTGCCTTGCGCGGGTGCACCACCTGCGAGGGGCGGGCGGCGGCGCGGGGCCCGGGCGCGGGAGTGCGGTCGGCGGGGTGCTGCGTCATCGGGGAGGCTCCGGGTGGGTCGAGGTGGTGGGTCGGGCGGGTGGATCGGGGTGGTTCCGGGCAGGCCGGGGACCCGCTCGCGCCACCGACGGTGGGCCGGCGGCGCGCACGTAGGATCATCCCCCATGCCGGACGCCCACCCCGTCGCCCCCACGCCGCAGGCCACCACCCCCGCCGCGCAGGTGCTGCTGCTCACCGGTCCGAGCGGGGCCGGCAAGACCCGCCTGGCCCGCCGGCTGGGCGCCACCCACGGCTGGCCCGTGGTGCCGCTCGACGACTACTACCACCCGCACGACGCCCCGGACCTGCCGCTGCGACCCGACGGCCTCGTGGACTGGGACCACGTGGGCACGTGGGACCACGCCGCCGCCCTGGCCGGGCTGGAGCAGCTGGCGCACACCGGCGCCACCCAGGTGCCGGACTACGACATCTCCACCTCGTCCGTACAGGGCCACCGCACCGTGACCCGCGGCAGCGCCCCGCTGGTGGTGGCCGAGGGCATCTTCGCCGCCCACCTTGTGGCCCCGCTGCGCGAGCGCGGCCTGCTCGCCGACGCGTGGTGCATCACCTCCGGACCGTGGACCACTTTCGTCCGCCGCCTGGTCCGCGACCTGGCCGAGCACCGCAAGCCCCCGGCCGTGCTCTGGGAGCGCGGCAACCGCCTGCGCCGCACCGAGCCGCGCTTCGTGGCCCACCAGCGCCGCCTGGGTGCGCGGGTGCTCTCCCCCGCCGCCGGGGAGCGCGCCGCCACCGACCGATGGGGTGCACCCCGCCAGTAGGCTGCGGCCCATGACCGACCGCTACGCCCCCGGCACCGCGCTGACCCTGCAGCAGGTGGCCGACCTGTTCGACCACGCCCTGCTCAAGCCCGAGCTCACCACCGACGAGGTGACCGCCGGCGTCCGCGAGGTGGCCGCGCTCAACGCCTTCTCCGTGTGCGTGCGCCCCAGCGACGTGCCCCTGGCCGCCCGCACCATCGCCGAGACGGTGGCCGACGGCGCCGGGGAGGGCGACGGCGAGCCCTCGCGCACCACGGTGTGCACCGTCATCGGCTTCCCGCACGGCACCACCAGCACGGCCGGCAAGGTGGCCGAGGCCGAGCAGGCCGTGGCCGACGGCGCCACGGAGCTGGACATGGTGCTCAACATCGGCCGCCTGCGCAGCGGCGAGGTCGACGCCGTGCAGGCCGACGTCGCCGCCGTGGTGGAGGCCGGCCACGCCCACGACGTTCCGGTGAAGGTGATCCTCGAGACCGCCCTGCTCGACGACGCGCAGAAGGTGGCCGCCTGCCGCGCCTCGGAGGCCGCGGGCGCGGACTTCGTGAAGACCTCCACCGGGTTCGCCGGCGGCGGCGCGACGCTGCCGGACGTGCGCCTCATGCGGCAGAACACCGGCGAGCAGGTGCAGGTGAAGGCCTCCGGCGGCGTGCGCGACGTGGACACCCTGCTGGCCATGCTGGCCGAGGGGGTCACCCGCATCGGCACCAGCTCCACCTCGGCGCTCATGGCCGGGGCCCGCGAGCGCCTGGCCGCCGGCACCCTCGTGGTGCCCGAGCCGCCGGCCACGCTCGACGAGGCGACGGCCGACAGCACCTACTGAGCCTCAGGCGGTCTCGGCGGCCGTCTCGCCGATGCGCCCGGACATGCGAGCAGCCATGGCCGGGCGCATCGCCGTCCACAGCAAGGCCACCACGGCGCACCCGCCCACGGTGAGCACCACCCACTGGAAGGCGTGCCCGCTGCCGATCATCCACCCGGCCAGTGCCGGGCCGAGGATGGACGACAGGGTCCACGACAGGCCGCCCATGGCGTTGTAGCGGCCACGCAGCTCCTCGGTGGCCAGGTCGTTGACCACCGCCGGCATCACCGGGGACTGGAACACCTCCCCCAGGCCGAAGAGGCCCAGTCCGGTGATGACGGCCGCCGCCGCCCACGGCCCCTCGAGCAGGGCCGAGCTGGCCACCACCGCCCAGGAGACGCCCCACAGCGCCCACGTGAGCGACAGCATCGAGGCGTGGCGCCGCCCCTGGATGACACCCAGCGCCCAGGTCTGCGCCAGCACGATGACGGCCGTGTTGGCCCCGAACGCCCAACCCAGCGCGCTCGGGGGCACGTCGGCCACGCCGTGGGCGTAGGCGGGGAAGCCCATGTCCATCTGCGCGTAGCCCACGGTCATGCCCAGCACGGAGACGAGCACCACGCGCAGCAGCACGGTGTCGCGCAGCACCGTCAGCCAGGTGTCGCCGGGCAGCAGCTGCTCCACGCTGGTGACGGCGGCCCGCTCCAGGGCGCCGGTGCCGGCGGGCAGGGCCACGATGACCACGAGGTAGGCTAGGTAGGTCACGGCGTCCACGAGGTAGAGGCGCTGGTAGGCCGCCAGGGTCTCGGAGGCCACGAGGAAGGAGCTCGCCATCGCGCCGGTGCCCAGGCCCAGGTTGAGCAGCAGAAACTGGAAGCCGTAGACCCGCTCGCGCTCCTCACGGCGTACCAGGCGGGTGAGCATGGCGGTGAACGCCGGGTGCGCCATGACGCCGGCCACCGCGGTGGTCATGGTGAGCGCGTAGGCGGCCGTGAGCGTGGGGACGAAGGCCATGGCCCCCATGCACAGCCCCTCCACGAGCAGGCCGGTGAAGAGCACCCAGCGCGGCCCCACGTGGTCGATGAGCCAGCCGCCCACCGGCGCCGCGAGCACCGCCACCGCGCCCATGGCCGCGAACATCAGCCCGACCAGGCGGGAGTCGAAGCCGCGCACGTCCGTGAGGTAGACGTACAGGAAGGGCATGGAGAGCCCGCTGCCCAGCGCCGAGAGCAGCACGCCCACGAAGAGCAGGCGCACGGTGCGGGTCATGGGGGGCACCACTCCGCCGAGGCGGGCGGGCAGGCGGTCGTCGTCCAGGGGCGCGGTCACGTCAGGCGGTGATGCGGTCGATCACCAGGGTGCGCTCGAAGGGCTCGGCGTCCGGGTCGATGGTGACCGCACCGGCGAGCGTCTCCACGCCGCGGGCCAGCCGCTCCGGCGTCTCGGTGTGGCAGGTGAAGAGCACCTGCCCGGCCTCCACGCGCTCCCCCACGCCGGCGTGCCAGACCACGCCCGCACCGGCCTGCACCGGGTCCTCCTTGCGGGCGCGCCCGGCGCCCAGGCGCCACGCGGCCACGCCCACCTTGTAGGCGTCCATGGCGGTCACCACACCACTGGCCTCGGCCGTCACCTCGGCGGTGTGGGCACCCGGCACGAGCTCGGCCTCGGGGTCGCCACCCTGCGCGGCGACCATGCGCTTCCACACCTCCAGCGCGGCACCGGAGTCCAGCACCTGCTCCACGTCCACGTCCGCCGCGCCCTCGATGCCGGAGGCCAGCACCATCTCGCGGGCCAGGGCGAGGGTCAGCTCGCGCACGTCGGCCGGGCCGCGGCCGGAGAGCACCTCCACGGACTCGGTGACCTCCAGCCCGTTGCCGGCGGTGCGACCCAGCGGCGCGGACATGTCGGTGAGCAGCGCCACCGTGGTCACCCCCGCCGCGGTGCCCAGGGCCACCATCCGCTCGGCCAGGGCGCGGGCGTCGGCCTCGTTCTTCATGAACGCCCCCGAGCCCACCTTGACGTCGAGCACCAGCGCGCCGGTCCCCTCGGCGATCTTCTTGGACATGATCGAGCTGGCGATGAGGGGCAGCGCCTCCACGGTGCCGGTCACGTCGCGCAGGGCATAGAGCTTCTTGTCGGCCGGCGCCAGCCCCGCCCCTGCGGCGCAGATGACGGCACCCACCTCCTCGAGCTGGGTCATCATCGCGTCGTTGGTGAGCTCGGCGCGCCAGCCGGGGATCGCCTCGAGCTTGTCCAGGGTGCCGCCGGTGTGGCCCAGCCCGCGCCCGGAGAGCTGCGGCACGGCCACGCCGCATGCGGCCACGAGCGGCGCCAGCGGCAGGGTGATCTTGTCGCCCACGCCGCCGGTGGAGTGCTTGTCGGCGGTCGGGCGGCTCAGGGTGGAGAAGTCCATGCGCTCGCCCGAGGCGATCATGGCCGCGGTCCAGCGCTCGATCTCGCCGGGCTCCATGCCGTTGAGGAAGATCGCCATGGCCAGCGCCGACATCTGCTCGTCGGCCACCTCGCCCCGGGTGTAGGCGGCCACCACCCAGTCGATCTGCTCGTCCGACAGGCGACCACCGTCGCGCTTGGTGCGGATGACGTCCACGGCATCGTGCTGCGCTGCGCTCATGGGTCCATCATCGCCGATGGGGCGCCGCGCCGGGGTACGTGGGCATCGGGCCCCGGCCCGTGCCCGGCCCCGGACGCGCCGACGGCGCACGACCGGGTGGTCGTGCGCCGCCGGGAGGTGGTGCGGGCGGGTCAGTCGCCGAACGACTCCTCGTCCGGGTTGGCCAGCAGGTGGGCCAGGGACACACCCAGACCGCCCCAGATGACGCCCAGGTAGACAACCATCATCACGATCGCCTCGGTGCTCATGCGCGTCCTCCCTCCGTGTACGTGGTGGTGGCGGCGTGGCCGTAGCCTCGCTCAGTGGTGTCGACACCGTGGATGGCACGCACCTCGGGGTCCTCGAGGTCGTACGAGGTGGCGTGCAGGTGGCGGTTGCGGAAGGGGACGAAGGACAGCAGCACCGACAGCAGCAGCACCAGGCCAACCATGCCCCACCCGAAGGTGTTGATGAAGTCGGTCGGGTAGCCCTCGTACGGCTCGGCGCGCAGGCCCTTGACGGTGTCCCAGGTGGTGAACGCCAGCACGGCGGGCGTCAGGACGCCCACGCAGAACATCCAGACCTTGCCCAGGCGGAAGGAGCTGACGGTGTTGAGGTGGCGGGCCAGGCGGGGCAGGGCCAGCGCCACCCAGGTGAGCACGATGCAGGCCAGGCCCGCCGAGCCGACCAGCAGCACGTTGTTCACCCAGTTGTCGGTGACGTCCAGCACGTACAGGCCGGTGGAGCGCGGGTAGAAGGCCAGCGACACCAGGGCCATGACCGTGCCGGTCACCAGGGTGGCGGTGCGGTGGCTCACGCCGGCCTTGTCGGCGAACGCGGCGCCGACCACCTGCATGAGGCTGACCAGCGAGGTGACACCGGCCAGCAGCAGGCAGCCGAAGAAGAGCACGCCGAAGACGTTGCCGAAGGGCATCTCGCTGATGAGCGCCGGGAAGACCACGAAGGTCAGGCCGGGCCCGCTGGCGACGGCCTCACCGACGGTCACGCCCTGCTGGTGGGCCAGGAAGCCGATGCAGGCGAACACACCGATGCCGGCCAGCACCTCGAAGGAGGCGTTGGAGAAGCCGACCACCAGGCCGGAGCCGGTGAGGTTGGTCTTGAGGTGCAGGTAGGAGGCGTAGGTCAGCATCGCGCCGATGGCCACCGAGGTGCTGAAGAACACCTGGCCGTAGGCGGCCACCCAGACCTCGGCGTCCTTGAGGGCGGCCCATTCGGGCGAGAAGAAGGCGTTGAGGCCGTCGGCGGCGCCGTCCAGCAGCAGGGCGCGGATCACCAGCGCGGCGAAGACCACCATCATCAGCGGCAGGAACACACGGTTCAGCCAGCCGATGCCGGCGTCCACGCCAATCCACACGATGAGGATGCTCACGGCCCACAGGGCGGCCAGCACCAGCGCGGTGGAGCCGACGAAGGAGCCGAACGCGCTCGGGGTGTCGGCCACCTGCAGCACGGTGCCGTTGAAGAAGCCCTCCGGATCGTCACCCCAGGCGAGGTTGAACGAGTAGAAGAAGTAGCGCGTGGCCCAGGCCAGCACCACCGCGTAGTAGGTGGCGATGACGAAGCACATGAGCGTCTGGATCCAGCCGAAGGGCTGCAGCCAGCCCTTGAGGCGGCTGAAGGCCAGCGGGGCCGAGCCGCGGAACTTGTGGCCCATGGCGTAGTCCACGAACAGCAGCGGGATGGCCGCCGTCAGCAGGGCCACCAGGTAGGGCACCAGGAAGGCGCCGCCACCGTTGGAGTAGGCCACGTAGGGGTAGCGCCAGATGTTGCCCAGACCCACGGCCGAGCCGATGGCGGCGAGGATGAAGACGGTGCGACCGGAGAAGGCCTGCCGGCCTCCGGACCCGGTGTCCGGTGCGTCGGACGGGCGGTACGCCGAGGCGCCGCCAGCAGTGTGGGACATCGCTGACCTCGATGTTCGTAGGGAGAACTGTCGAGGGAATCATGGCCGCGGGCGCGGCAGGGGCCAATGGTTGGCGCGGATCGTTGTGCAACCGTGACCGGCCGAACCCGCCACCCATCCGGTCCCGGGCGCCCCCGGCTCAGGCGAGGTCGTCGGCCCCGAAGGCCAGCGGCACCAGCTCGGCCACCGTGCGGGGGCGGCCGTCCGGCGCCATGACCAGGCACTCGCCGCCGCCGTGCTCCACGAGCAGCTGGCGGCACCGCCCGCAGGGCATCACCACGAGCTCCTCGCGCTGCACGCACGCCACGGCCACCAGACGCCCTCCCCCGGTGGCCACCAGCTGGCTCACCATGCCGCACTCGGCGCACAGGGTGACGCCGTAGCCGGCGTTCTCCACGTTGCAGCCCGAGACGACCCGGCCGTCGTCGGCCAGGCCCGCGGCACCGACCGGGTACCCGGAGTACGGCGCGTACGCGCGCCGCATGGCCGACCGAGCCGCCTCCAGCAGGGCGTCCCAGTCGACGCCGTCACCGCCGGCGGCAGCCACCTCCGGCTCCTCGCTCACGCCTGGCCCTTGACGTAGGGCGTGCCCTCGGCGGCCGGCGGGCGCACGCGGCCCACCAGGCCGGCCACGGCGACGATCGTCACCAGGTAGGGCAGCATCAGCAGCAGGTCGGTGGGCAGCGGGGAGCCGATGGAGCTCAGCACGTTGCCCAGGTTCTTGGTGAAGCCGAACAGCAGCGCGGCCACCACGGCGCCCTTGGGGCTCCAACGGCCCAGGATCATGGCCGCTAGGGCGATGAAGCCGTTGCCGGCGGACATGTCGCGCCCGAAGGCCAGGCCGGCGCCGATGGTGAAGAAGGCACCACCCAGGCCCGCCACGGCGCCACCGATGAGGGTGTTCACCACACGGAGGCGGTTGACGTCCACACCGACGGTGTCGGCGGCCTTGGGGTGCTCCCCCACCGCGCGGGTGCGCAGGCCCCAGGTGGAGCGGAAGAGCATGACGTGCAGCACCGCCACCACCACGTACATGAGGTACACGAGGATGGTCTGGTCGAAGAGCACCGGCCCGATGACGGGGATCTTGGACAGCACCGGGACCGGCAGCTGCGGCAGCGCCTGACGGCTGTTCCACAGCTCACGGTCCTGCGTGAGCAGCGACGAGAACAGGAAGCCCGTGAGGCCCAGCACCAAGGTGTTGAGCACCACGCCCACGATGATCTGGTCGACCCGGAAGACCACCGCGAAGAGCACCAGCAGCGCACCCACGAGGGCTCCGGCCACCGGGGCGGCCAGCAGGCCCAGCCACGCGTTGGCCGCCAGCGAGGCCACCACGGCCGCGGCGAAGGCCCCGAAGAGCAGCTGGCCCTCGATGGCGATGTTGATGATGCCCGAGCGCTCGCACAGGATGCCGCTCATGGCGCCGAAGATCAGCGGCACCGAGAGCGCCAGCGCACCGGCCAGCAGGGAGACCACCGGCACCACCGACCCGGTGCCGGCCGCGGCCCACACCAGCGTGGTGGCGATGAAGGCCAGACCACCGAGCACGTGGGCCCAGGCCGGCAGGTGTCCGCGGCGCAGCACCGCCCACGCGGTGACGGCCGTGAACAGCACCGCCAGGCCGATGGCGGTCGGCAGCGTGGGCAGCGTGAGGTCGGGGAGGTCGAAGAACGCCCCGGCGCTGCTGAAGCGGAAGGAGGTCTGCGCACCGGACGGGCTGCGCAGCACGAACACGCCCCAGGCCAGCAGCAGGCCCAGCAGGTAGACCGCGACCACCCCCCATCGGGGCTTGGCGGAGGTGCGGGGCAGAACGACCGGCTGGTCGGCGCCCTCGCTGCCGGTGGGGCGCGGTGCCGGGGTGCTCTCGGCGGCGCTCAGGGCGGTGCTCATGCTGCGGCCTCCTCGGAGGTCGCGCCGGAGCGCCCCGCCCGCTCGGGACGGGGGGCGCGGCGGCGCGGACGGGCGGGGTCGGGCAGGCGGAAGACCATGCGCACCAGCGGCGGGGCCGCGATGAGCAGCACGATCACCGACTGCAGGACGAGGATGATGTCGATGGGGGTCTGCGTGACCGACTGCATGACGAAGCCGCCGGCCTTGAGCGCGCCGAAGAGCAGACCCGACCAGAACACGCCCCACGCCCGGGAGCGGCCCAGCAGCGCCACGGTGATGGCGTCGAAGCCGAGCGAGCCGGCGATGCCGCCGGTGAGGAACTGCTCGGTGCCCTGCACCTGCGCGGAGCCGGCCAGACCGGCCAGCAGGCCGGCCACGGTCATGGCCACCACGGTGACCGCGCCGACGTTCATGCCGGCGGTGCGGGCGGCGGCCTGGTTGGCGCCCACCGCACGCAGGCGGAAGCCCAGGGTGGAGCGCTCCAGCAGCCACCACACGACCACGGTGGCCACGACGGCCAGCAGGAAGGCCGCGTTGAGGCGGAAGCCGTCACCCAGCAGCGAGGGCCACAGGGAGTTCTCGGCCAGGCGCGGGGACTTGGGTTGGTTGGAGCCGTCCTCCTGGAAGGCCGAGGTGGTGAGCAGGTAGGCCACCAGGTACACGGCGGTGTAGTTGAGCATGATCGTCACGATCACCTCGTTGGCACCGGTGCGGGCCTTGAGCAGGCCGGGCACCAGGCCCCACAGTGCGCCACCGAGGGCGGCACCGCCGGCCGCCACGAGCAGGTGCACCACCGGCGGCAGGTCCAGGGCGAAGCCCAGCCAGCTGCCGAGGATGGCGCCGACGATGATCTGGCCCTGGGCACCGATGTTGAACAGCCCGGCCCGGAAGGCCACGGCCACGCCGAGACCGGCCAGGACCAGCGGCACGCTGAACACCAGCGACTCCGTCAGCGGACGGACCTGGCGCTCGAAGGTGGTGGCGTCGGGGTTGAACACCGCCCCCTTGAACAGCGAGGTGTAGGCCTCCGAGACGGCCACCCAGACCGCCTCGAGGGTGTCGCTGGGACGGGCGAAGAAGTAGGTGGAGGTCTCGCGGACCTCCTCGTCGGCGACGGCGATGAGGACCGCGCCCACCAGCAGCGCCAGCAGCACGGCCAGCAGCGAGATGAGCAGGTTGCCGGTCACGATGCGCTGGAACAGCCCGTCGCGCTCGGTGTCCGGGGACACCGAGGTGCCGGTGAGGTCCGGGGTGGCGGGCGCCGCGGGGTCCGTGGCGGGGGTGGTCATCGGGGGTCCTCCTGGGCAGCGGCCTGGGCGCGGGCCTCGTCGGCGGGCACGCCGGCCATCATCAGGCCGAGCACGTCGCGCGGGGTGTCCCCCGGCACGACGTCCACGACGCGGCCGCGGTACATCACGGCGATGCGGTCGGACAGGGCGAGCACCTCGTCAAGCTCGGTGGAGACGATCACCACGGGCGTGCCGCGGTCGCGCTCGGCCACGATCTGGGCGTGGATGAACTCGATGGAGCCCACGTCCACGCCACGGGTGGGCTGGCTGGCCACGAGCAGGGTGAGGTCGCGGCCCATCTCGCGGGCGATGACGACCTTCTGCGCGTTGCCACCCGAGAGGGTGCTGATGGGGTCGTGCACCGAGCCGATGCGGATGTCGTACTCCTGCACCTGGCGCTCGGCGTTCTCGGCCAGCTTGCGCGGCGACATGCTCCACCGGCTGCCGGAGACCGGCGAGGTGTAGCGGTCGAGCACGAGGTTCTCGGCGATGCTGAAGGTGCTGATGACGCCGTCGGTGGAGCGGTCCTCGGGCACGAAGCCCAGGCCGCCGGTCAGGCGCTCGTGCACGGACTGGCGCAGCAGGTCGCGGCCGGCCAGGGTCACGCTGCCGCCGTCGGCGGGCTCGGTACCCAGCAGCACCTCGGTGAGCTCGGTCTGGCCGTTGCCCTGCACCCCGGCGATGCCGAGGATCTCGCCGGCGTGCACCTGCAGGTCCACGCCGTCGACCACCACGGCGCCGGAGTCGCTCACCACGCGCAGGTCGCGCACGTCGAGCACCACCTCGCCGGGCTGCGCGGGCTCCTTGGCCACGCGCATCTCCACCGAGCGGCCCACCATCATCGCGGCGAGCTCGGGCTCGGTGCTGGCCGGGTCGGCCTGACCCACCACCTCGCCGCGGCGGATCACCGTGATGCGATCGGCGACGGCGCGGATCTCGCGCAGCTTGTGGGTGATGAAGACGATCGAGGTGCCGGAGTCGGCCAGCTCGCGCATGATCGCCAGCAGCTCGTCGGTCTCCTGCGGCGTGAGCACGGCGGTGGG
Organism: Kytococcus sp. HMSC28H12; assembly: GCF_001816045.1. Taxonomy (NCBI): domain Bacteria; kingdom Bacillati; phylum Actinomycetota; class Actinomycetes; order Micrococcales; family Kytococcaceae; genus Kytococcus; species Kytococcus sp. HMSC28H12. The sequence goes on along the minus strand of NZ_KV824308.1, from coordinate 6,931 downwards.
CTCGTCGAGGATGAGCACCTTGGCGTCACGGCTGAGGGCCTTGATGATCTCGACGCGCTGCTGCGCGCCGACCGGCAGGTCCTCGATCACCGCGTCCGGGTCGATGTCGAAGCCGAAGCGCTCCGACAGCTCCCGGACGCGGCGTCGTGCGGCCCCCAGGTCCAGCATCGGGCCGGAGCCCTCGTGGCCCAGGGCCACGGACTCGGCCACGGTGAAGACCGGCACGAGCATGAAGTGCTGGTGCACCATCCCGATGCCGGCGGCGACCGCGTCGCCCGGGCCGGAGAAGGAGACCTCACGGTCGTCCAGCAGGATGGCGCCCTCGTCGGGGCGGTGCAGGCCATAGAGCACGTTCATGAGCGTGCTCTTGCCGGCGCCGTTCTCGCCCAGCAGCGCGTGGACCTCGCCACGCTCCACCACGAGGTCGATGTCGCGGTTGGCCACCACGGGCCCGAAGGCCTTGGTGATGCCGCGCAGTTCCAGCTTCATGCAGGTGTCCTGTCGTCCGTGCGGACCCGGGTGCCGCCCGGGGTCACTTCGGGGTGTTCTCGGAGGTCACCTTGAGCTCGCCGGAGACGATCTTCGCGCGCAGGGCGTCGACCTCCTTGGAGAGCTCCTCGGGAACCTTGCCCTCGAAGTCGTGGAAGGGGGCCAGGCCCACGCCCTCGTTCTCGAGCGTGCCCACGTACGGCTTGTTGTCGAACTTGCCGGTGGCACCCTGCTGCACGGCGTCGAACACGGCCTGGTCCATCTCCTTGATGACCGAGGTGAGCATGACCTTGCCGTACTCGGTGGACTCGTAGCCGTCGGTGTCGACCCAGACCAGCTTGGCGCCGTCCTTGCCCTCCACGGCCTGCGCCGCACCGGAGCCCACGGGGCCGGCCACCGGCATCACGACGTCCACGCCCTGGGCGAGGAACTGCTCGGTGAGGGTCTTGCCCTGGCCGATGTTCTCGAAGTCGCCGGAGAAGGAGCCCTTCTGGGCCTTCTTGTCCCAGCCCAGCAGCTTGACGTCCTTGCCCTTGGCCTTGTTGTACTCGGCCACACCGTCGGCGAAGCCGTCCATGAAGACCGACACCGAGGGGATCTGCATGCCGCCGAAGGTGGCGACCTTGCCGGACTCGCTCATGCCGGCGGCCAGGTAGCCACCCAGGAAGGCGGCCTCGGCGGTGTTGAACAGCAGCGGGCGCACGTTCTCGGCGGTGGCCGGCTTGTTGCCGTCGGCCAGGGCGGAGTCCACGAGAGCGAAGTCCACGTCGGAGTGCTGCTTGGCGGCCTCCTGGATGGTGTCCTCGAGCATGAAACCCACGCCGATCACCATGTTGCAGCCCTGCTGGTTGACCAGGGTGTCCACGTTGGGGGCGAAGTCGGCCTCGCTGGAGGACTCCACCTTGGCGGTCTGGATGCCCAGCTCCTCCTCGGCGCGCTTGAGGCCCTCGTAGGAGGTCTGGTTGAAGGACTGGTCGTCGAAGCCACCGGAGTCCGAGACCATGCAGGCCTTGTAGTCCTTGTTCACGTCCTCCGCGGGCGCGCCGCTGCCGGAGCCCTTGCCGGACTCCGAGCCGCCCTCCTCCGGGGCCTCGCCACAGGCCGTCAGGGCGAGGGAAGCGGCCGCGAGGACGCCGGCGATCTTCATCGAAATGCGCATGTCAACTCCTGCTGAGTGGCTGTGCCACCCAGGCGTGACACGGCGCACATGGTACGCGCCCGGGCGCCCCTCGACGGGTTCCTTCTCAGGCGCGCGCGGCGGCGCCGGCCACGAGGGCGGGCCCGGCGAAGACGAAGCCCGAGTAGACCTGCACCAGGGCGGCGCCGGCCTCCCGCAGGGCCACCGCGTCGGCGGGCGTCATCACACCGCCCACCCCGATGACGGGCAGGTCGCTCGCGCCGGCCACCACCGCCACGGCCTCCCGGGCCCGCGCGGTGAGCGGCGCCCCGGAGAGACCACCGGGCGGCTGCTCAGCGGACACCCAGGCGGCGTCCTGCGGGGCCAGGCCCGTGCGCGCCAGGGTCGTGTTGGTGGCCACCATGCCGGCCACCCCCGCCTCACGCGCGATGCGGGTGGCGCCGGCGAGCGCCTCGTCGTCCATGTCCGGGGCCACCTTGCAGAACACCGGGACCGAGGCGGTGCCTGCGGCACGGGCTCGGTCGGCCTCCGCCTGCACCACGCCGGCCAGCAGGCGCTCCAGCGGCTCGGGGTCCTGCAGCCCGCGCAGGCCCGGGGTGTTGGGCGAGGAGATGTTCACCGCCAGGTAGTCCGGCAGGCCGGCGGCCACGCGCACGCAGGTGGCGTAGTCCTCCAGGGCGGACTCCAGCGGGGTGTCCTTGTTCTTGCCGATGCTCAGGCCCACCGGGATGGTCAGGCCGGCCGCGCGGGCCTCGCGCAGCCGCAGCACCGCGGAGTGCACCCCGGCGTTGGGGAAGCCCATGGAGTTGATCACCGCGCCGCTGGCGGGCAGGCGGTGCATGCGCGGGCGCGGGTTGCCCGGCTGCGGTCGCGGGGTGACCGTGCCCAGCTCCACGTGGCCCAGGCCCAGGGCCTGCCAGGCCAGCAGTGCGGTGCCCTCCTTGTCCGCCCCGGCCGCCAGGCCCACGCGGTGCGGGAAGGTGATGCCGGCCACCGTCACGCCCTCACCGGGGCGCACCGTGTGCCCCGGGGCGATGCCGCCGGTCACCGCCGCGAGCGCGGTCATCGCGCCGGGCACGCCCTGCAGCGCGGCCGACCACTGCAGCGTCGTGTGGTGGGCGGTCTCCGCATCGCCCCCGCCGAGCCCGAAGAGCACGGGGCGCACCAGGTGCTCCCAGCCGGCGGTGAGCACGGCCTCGCGGGCGGTCACGTGAGGTCCTCGCGGCCCAGCTCGTTCAGGCGGGCGACGATGCCCTTGACGTCCTGCGCCCGCTCCCGGGTGGTGACGAGCACGGCGTCGGGGGTGTCCACCACCACCACGTCCTCCAGCCCCATGGTCACCACGGTGCGGCCCTTGGACGTCATGACGAAGCCGCTGGCGTCCTCGCCCACCACCTCACCGGCCCCGGTGGTCACCAGGCCGTCCACCTCCTTGCCGGCACCGAGACGTCCGAGCACGGCACCCAGCGACCCGAAGTCGCCCACGTCGTCCCACGGGAAGTCACCCGGCACGCAGGCCACGTCGCCGGTGGCGGCGGCCGGCTCGGCCACCGCGTGGTCGATGGCGATCTTGGTGATCGGCGCCCACAGGTCGTCCAGGTGGCGCAGGTCGTCGTCGGCGGCGATGCGGGTGAGGGCCTCCACCATGTCCGGGTGGTTGCGCCCCAGCAGCTCCAGCAGGACGGTGGCCTTCACCACGAACATGCCGGCGTTCCAGCGGTAGCCGCCCTCGGCCAGGAAGGCCTCGGCGCGGGCGGCGTGCGGCTTCTCGTGGAAGGCCCGGACCGCGTGGGCCGAGGGGGCGCCGGGCACGTCGAGGGCCTCCCCCAGCCGGATGTAGCCGAAGCCGGTGGCCGGGCGGGTGGGCTCGATGCCGATGGTCACCAGCTTGCCGGTGCGCGCCACGGCCACGGCCTCGGCCACGCAGGCACGAAAGGTGTCCTCGTCGCCCACCAGGTGGTCGGCGGCGAAGGAGCCGATGACGGCCCCCGGGTCGTGGCGGGCGATGATCGCCGCGGCCAGCCCGATGGCCGGCATCGACTCGCGCGGCTGCGGCTCCACCACCAGGCCGTCGGCACCCAGGCCGGGCACGCCACCGCCGAGGGCCTCGCCGGTCACCTGCTCCCGCACCTTGTCCGAGTGCGCCGACCCGGTGACGATGGTGATGCGGTCCCCGGTGAGCGGCCGCAGCCGGTCGAGGGTGGCCTGCAGCATGGACCGGCCCTCCCCGGTCATGTCCTGCAGGAACTTGGGGGCCGAGGACCGGGAGACCGGCCACAGGCGGGTCCCCGATCCCCCGGCGGGGACGATGCCCCAGAAGCCGTCGATGCCCTGGTTGGCGGTGCCGGTGCTCATGAGGCCGAACCCTATCCGGCGTGCCGCAGTGGACAACGCGGCCCGCGCCGGGCACCGTGACCAGCGTGCGCGTCGCCATCGTCACCGAGTCCTTCCTGCCCCAGCTGAACGGGGTCACCACGAGCGTCTGCAAGGTGCTCGAGTGCCTGGCCGACAAGGGCCACGAGGCCGCGGTGGTCTGCCCGCGCTCCTCCACCCTGGCCCCCGAGGACCAGGTGCCCACCACCTACGCGGGCTTCCCCGTGCACCCGGTGGCCTCGGTGCCGGTGCGCAAGTTCCGCGTGGGCATGCCCGGTTACGACACCGAGGCGGTGTTCCGCGGCTTCAAGCCGGACGTGGCCCACATCGCCTCCCCCTTCGTGCTCGGCGTCAACGCCCTCTCGGTGGCCCGCCAGCTGCGGGTGCCCACGGTGGCCATCTACCAGACCGACATGCCCAGCTACATCCGCCAGCACTCCGGGCCGGCGGGGCACATCGCCGCCAACGCGGCGTGGCGCTGGATCCGGCGCATCCACGCCCAGGCCGACCTCACGCTCGCTCCCTCGCAGGCGGCGCTGACCGACCTGCGCGAGCACGACATCCCGCGGACCGCCCTGTGGGGGCGCGGGGTGGACGCCAAGCTCTTCCACCCCGACCGCAAGCAGACCGACGCGGTGCGCCGCCTCAAGGCCGAGCTGTCGCCGCACGGTGAGGTGCTGCTGGGCTACGTGGGGCGCCTGGCCCCGGAGAAGGAGCTGCACCGCTTCCTGGAGCTGGCCGACCTGCCCGGCGCCCGGCTGGTGTTCGTGGGCGACGGCCCGAGCCGCGACCTGCTGGCCCACCAGTTCCCCACCGCGGCCTTCCTCGGCCGCATGGAGGGCGAGGAGCTGGCCGACGCGTACGCGTCCTTCGACCTGTTCGTGCACGCCGGCACGCGCGAGACCTTCGGGCAGACGCTGCAGGAGGGCGCCGCGGCCGGGCTGCCCGTCATCGCGCCGGCGCGGGGCGGCCCCCTGGACCTCATCGACCACGGGGGGACGGGCTACCTCTTCGACCCGGACCGGGCCGGGTCGCTGCGCGAGTGCGTGGAGCGCCTCGTCACCGCGCCGGGGGCGGCGCAGGAGCGTGAGCGCATGGGCGTCGCCGGCCGCACCGCCGTGGAGGGCCGCTCCTGGAGCGCGATGGTGGACCGCCTCATCGAGTACTACGAGCAGGTCATCCCGCTGCACGCCGCCGGGCGCCGGGTGCTCTGAGGAGAGCTGGCCCGCCGCTACCACCACGGCCGGGCGCGACAGGACGAGGCCGGGCGAGGCCCAGGGGGCGTGACAGGGCGAACTCAGAGGGCGCGGCACTCCCCCGAGCCGAGCTCCCAGGAGTCCAACGGGCGCCACACGCCGTCCGGCCCCGACACGTAGCGCGTGAAGTGGTCCACCGTGAACGTCGCCGCGAAGTCCGCCATCTCCTGCATGGCCCGGTCGAGCGACCCGGCCGGCACGTTCTGGGCGAGGGTGACGTGCGGGTGGTACGGGAAGGGCAGCTCCATGGCCAGCGGACCGGCGTGCACGCGACGCTCCAGGGCGGCGCACTCCTCGGCACCCTGCACCAGCGGCGCGTAGACCACCTGGGAGACCGGCCGGAATGTCTCGGTTCCCCGCAGCTCCACGACGAAGGGCGGCACCGCCGCCGCGGCGGCCGAGAGGTGGTCGGCCACCAGCGAGCGGTCGTCACGCGCCATCGTGAGCGGCGGCATGAGGGTGATGTGCGTGGGGATGGACCGGGCCTGCTCGTCCCCGACGGCCATCCGCACCCGACGGACCTCGTCCGCCCAGGGCGCGGGGACCGGGATGGCGACGCCGATGTCCATCGTCACGGGAGAGTCCTCAGTCCCGTCCGACCGGGAGGAAGCCCATCGCCTCTCGGGCCCGGTCCATGACCGGGGCGGCCATGGCTCGGGCCTTCTCGGAGCCACGGGCCAGGATGCGGTCGAGCTCGGCCGGGTCGGCCAGCAGCTCGGCGGCACGCCCGCGGGCCGGGGCCAGCAGCGCCTCCACCGCCTCGGCCGTGGAGACCTTGAGCGCGCCGTAACCCTGACCCTCGAAGCGGGCCAGCAGCGTCTCCACGCTCTCCCCGGAGGCGACCGCGTGGATGTTCAGCAGGTTGGTGACGCCCGGCTTGGCCTCCTGGTCGTAGGCGATCACCGCGTCGTTGTCGGTGACGGCCGACTTGAGCTTCTTGGTGGAGGCCTTCGCCTCCTCGAGCAGCCAGATGACGCCCTTGTCGGAGCTGGCCGACTTGCTCATCTTGTTCGTGGGCTCCTGCAGGTCCATGACCCGCGCGGACTCCTTGGTCACCCGGTACTCCGGCACCACGAAGGTGTCGCCGAAGCGGTGGTTGAACCGCTGGGCGAGGTCGCGGGTGAGCTCCACGTGCTGCACCTGGTCGTCGCCCACCGGCACCAAGGAGGTGTCGTAGAGCAGGATGTCGGCGGCCATGAGCATCGGATAGGTGAACAGTCCCACCGAGGCGTTGCCGGCCTCCTGCTTGGCGGCCTTGTCCTTGAACTGCGTCATGCGGCTGGCCTCGCCGAAGCCGGTGATGCAGTTGAGCAGCCACGCCAGCTCGGCGTGCTCGGGCACGTGGGACTGCACGAACAGCACGGAACGCTCCGGGTCCACGCCGCCGGCCATGAACTGTGCCGCGGTACGACGGGTGCGCTCGCGCAGCAGGGCCGGGTCCATGGGCACGGTCACCGCGTGCAGGTCCACCACGCAGAAGACCGCCTCGTGGCCGTCCTGCATCGGCCCCCACTGCGACAACGCGCCGAGGTAGTTGCCCAGGTGCAGCGAGTCGGAGGTGGGCTGCATGCCGGAGAACACCCGCGGGGTGCCGGCGTGCTGGAAACCGGTGGGGACGTCAGCGCTCATGGCGCCCATTCTGACACTCGGGGTGGGGTGTCCGTCCTCCATGGTT
>NZ_KV824307.1:0-6659 GCF_001816045.1 Kytococcus sp. HMSC28H12 | reverse complement strand
CGGTGAACGCGCACGGCACGCCGGTGACGGTGGACCCGGCCGACCTGTGCGACCCGGTGCCCACCACGGGGGTGCTCAGCGATGCCCCCACCCACCCCGGCGCACAGGACCTGGGTGACTCCCCGGCATCGACCCCGCGGCACGGCACGAACACGACGCTGGCCGTCGTCGCGACCGACCTGGCGCTCACCGTGGCCCAGACCGAGGCCGTGTGCCGCGCCGCGCACGCCGGCATGGCCCGCGCGCTCGATCCGGTGCACAGCCTGGTGGACGGTGACGTGGTGTTCGGCCTGGCCACCGGCACGCGGCCGCTGCCGGAGGACGCCGACGCCGTGACCACCACTCTGCTGCAGGTGCAGCAAGCGGCGGCCACGGCGGTGCAGCGGGCGATCGCCGACGGGGTCTCCCGCCGGCACGGCTGAGCTCAGTCGGTGACCAGCAGCACGATCAGGGTGCGGGGCCCGTGGACTCCCTCCACCCGCTCCAGCTCGATGTCGCTGGTCGCACTCGGACCGCTGATCCACGTCTGCGGCTGGGCAGCCTCCGCATCGGGGTGCAGGCGAGCCACGGCCTGCGGCACATCGGCCACCACCTGCTCGGCGCGGACCACACAGACGTGGGTGTCCGGCACCAGGCTCAGCGCGCGGCGCCCCTGCTCCGGGCCATGGTCGAGCACGATCGTCCCGGTCGCGGCGATGCCGACTGCGGCGGCGGTGACCACCGCATCCACCCCGTCCAGCCCCGCGGTGTCGACCTCCTGCTCGGCGACCACCCGCATCGACCCGTGGCGCACCTCGGACAGCCACCGGTCATCGAGGCCGGTGGGGACGACCACCGAGGAGCACCCGGCCACCTGCAGGGCGCCAGCCACGGCCCGCGGCAGGTCGTCGGAGGTGACGGGCTGCACGGTGGCCCGGTAGTCACGCACCACCTCGGTGAATCGCTCCAGCACCCCCTCGGCAGGTGGTTCGGCGCCCTGCATGGTGGGCATGGTGCGGTGCCCGACCTGCGGGTCGGGGGCACCGTCCACGTCGGCGAGCGCGCCGCGCAGTCGGTCCAGGATCTCGCTACGGGCGCTCATCGCTCGCCTTTCTCGGTCGTGTCGTCACCGTGCTCGCGGGCCCACCACTGGCGGAAGGTCTCCGCGGGTGGCGCCGAAAGGTCCCGCGCCCCGGTCCACGCACCGAGGCCGGGCAGCGCCCGGAACGGACGGTCACCCCGCAGTCGACCCACGGTGGTGGCGGCCCGTTGAGCAGCCTCCAACCGGCGGTGGTCGGACATCACCCAGGTGGCCGCCTTCATCGCCGCCGCCTCGGCCCGGTGCCCGCCGGCCTCCACCGAGCGCTCCCGACCCTCCACCAGCAGGGTGGGGATGTCGATGCGCACCGGGCAGGCGTCGAAGCAGGCGCCGCACAGGCTGGAGGCGTAGGGCAGGGAGGCGTCCACCTCGGAGGACACCCCGCGCAGCAGCGGGTTGAGCACGGCGCCGATGGGGCCGGGGTAGACCGAGCCGTAGGCGTGGCCACCGGTGCGCTCGTAGACCGGGCAGACGTTCAGGCAGGCCGAGCAGCGGATGCAGCGCAGCGCCTGCCGGCCGGTGGTGTCCGCCAGGGCATGGGACCGCCCGTTGTCCAGCAGCACCACGTGCACCTCCTGCGGCCCGTCGCCGGGGTGCACCCCGCTCCAGACGGTGGTGTACGGGTTCATCCGCTCGCCGGTGCTCGAACGCGGCAGCAGCTGCAGCATCGACTCCAGGTCCTCCCAGCGGGGCAGCACCTTCTCGATGCCGACCACCGAGACCAGGGTCTCGGGCAGGGTCAGGCACATCCGGCCGTTGCCCTCGGACTCCACCACCACCAGGCTGCCGGTCTCGGCCACGGCGAAGTTGGCCCCGGAGACCGCGACCTTGGCGCGCAGGAACTTCTCGCGCAGGTGCACCCGGGCCGCCTCGGCCAGGCGGGCGGGTTCGTCGGTGAGGTCCGCCGGCGCCGGGCGGCCCACCCGGCCCATCTCGGCGCGGAAGATGTCCCGCACCTCGCTGCGGTTGCGGTGGATCGCCGGCACCAGGATGTGGCTGGGCAGGTCACCGCCGAGTTGCACGATGAGCTCGGCCAGGTCGGTCTCCCAGGCGTGGATGCCCGCGCCCTCCAGGGCCTCGTTCAGCTCGATCTCCTGGGTGGCCATCGACTTGACCTTCACCACCTCCTCGGCCCCCTTGGCCCGGGCGATGTCGATGACGATGCGGTTCGCCTCGGCAGCGTCGCGGGCCCAGTGCACGGTGGCCCCACGGGCGGTCAGCTGCTCCTCGAGCTGCTCGAGATAGTGCGGCAGGTGGCGCAGCGCCTCGTCCTTGGTGGCCTCCCCGGCCAGTCGGAGCTGCTCCCACTGGTCGACCTCGCCGACCACCTCGGCCCGCTTGGCGCGGATGGTGTGGGTGGCGTGGTGCAGGTTGCGCCGCTGCGTGCTCTTGCCCAGCGCCTCGCGGGCCGCTTCCGGGAAGGGAGGCATGCCCAGGAAGGTGGGCGAGGTCTGCTGGACCGGTCCGGGAATGGTCGTCATGCTGGGTCCTCCTGGGTGGATGCGAGCACCTCGGCCAGGTGCAGGGTGCGCACGCCGGACCGCTGCCGGCCGAGCACTCCGCCGATCTGGGCCAGGCACGAGTTGTCCCCGGCCACCACGACCTCGGCGCCGGTGGCCGTCACCTGCCGGGCCTTCTCGGCCCCCATCGCCACCGAGACGTCGGAGTTCTTCACGGCGAAGGTGCCGCCGAAGCCGCAGCACTCCTGCGCCCCCGGCAGCTCGCGCAGGTCGATGCCGCGCACCGCCCGGAGCAGCTGCAAGGGGCGGTCGCCGACGCGCAGCATGCGCAGTGAGTGGCAGGTGGGGTGGTAGGTCACCGAGTGCGGGAAGAAGGCCCCCACATCGGTGACCCCCAGCACGTCGACGAGGAACTCCGAGAGCTCGTGCACGCGCGGGGCCAGCGCGGCGGCATCGCGCTCCAGGCCGGTGTCGCCCACGGCGCGGGCGATGCCGGTGTGCTGGTGGCGCACCGAGCCCACGCAGGAGCCCGAGGGGGCCACCACCGCGTCGTAGTCACCGAAGGTGTCGATGAAGGAGCGCACCAGTCCGGCGGCCCGCGGCCCGTACCCGGTGTTGGTGAACATCTGGCCGCAGCAGGTCTGCTCCATCGGGAAGTCGACCTGCACCCCAAGACGCTCCAGCAGTCGGACCGTGGCCTTGGGCGCCTCGGGCCACATGGTGTCGTTGAAACAGGTGGCGAACAGGGCAACCCGGCGGGGGCGGGAGGGTGGGAGAGAGGCGCCTGCAGCGCCCTCGATCTGGGCAGTCGTCACGGCATCCGTCCTTCCAGCACGGTGGCCTGCAGGCCGACGATGAGGCAGGCCACCACCAGCCTACCGATGCTCCAGGGCAGCCCCTTGCGCAGGATCTCCGACTCCCGCCCGCGCGGGGTTTGGGCGGACCTCACGCGGGACTGACCCGCGAGGGCTCAGACCGTCAACAAGGAGGCGCCCCTGCGGCGGGCCTTCCCCGCCGCAACCGGCTCGTGGGAGTCCGCCGTCTCCTCCCGCCGCCACCCACCCACGGCATCGGCCAGGACGGCACGCCCCGAGTCCATCGTCAGCACCCGGTCCATGAGCCCCAGGTGTCGCTCGTCGTGGGTCACCACCACGGTGGCCACGTCGTGCTCCCGGGCGATGTCCACCAGACGGGCGAACACCTCGCCGGCACGGGCCGGGTCCAGGGCCGAGGTCGGCTCGTCCACGAGCAGCACCTTGGGGTCGCCCATGATGGCGCGGGCGATGGAGATGCGCTGCTGCTGGCCACCGGAGAGCTGGTGCGGGCGGAGCCCCTCCACGCCGGGAAGGTCCATCTCGGCCAACAGGCTCCGGGCGCGCTCACGGGCGGCGGCCAGGTCCTTGCCGCGCGCGCCCCGCAGACGGGCCACCAGCTCCAGCTGCTCCAGAGCCGTCAGGGCCGGCAGCAGCTTGGCCTGCTGGAACACCAGGCCCACGGTGTCGCGGCGCACGGCGTCACGCTCCGAGGCGCCGAGATCGCCGCACTCCCGGCCACCCAACCGCACGCTGCCCCCATCGGGGTGGCGCAGCAGGCCGGCCACGGCCAGCAGGGTCGACTTGCCCGAGCCGCTGGGCCCAGTCAGCGCCACGGCCTCGCCGGCAGCCACCGACAGGTCCAACCCGTCCAGCACGTGGCGCACGTCGTCGCCATCGGGGAAGCTCACGGTCACATCAGTCAGTTCGAGGCTCATCGGGCTCCCTCCAGGGCCAGCGCGGGGTCAATGGTCAGGACGCGGCGGACGGCCAGGGCGCCGCCCACGAGTCCGGCGGCCACGAGCAGCAGCCACGGGACGACGGTGGTCAGGACGGAGAGTTCGAAGGGCACGGCGCCGGTGGTGACGACCCAGGCGCCTAGGGCGGCGGCCACGAGGGCACCGAAGCCTCCGCCGACCACGAGGAGCAGCAGGCCCTGCGTGAGCACGTCGGTGACCAGGGTGCGGCGGCGGGCGCCGAGGGCGCGCATCACCGCCAGGTCGCCGGTGCGCTGGATGGTCCAGACGGTGAGGAAGGCACTCACCACCACCGCGGAGACCACGAGCAGCAGGCCGCGGATGAGGTTGAGCGAGCCCTGCTCGGAGGCGTAGGAGCCCACGGCTTGGAGGGCCTCGCCGCGGTCCATGACGGTGGTGCCGGCGGGGGCCTTCGGGTCGGCCTCGGGGAGCACCAGGGCGGTGGCGGCCGAGCCGGTGGCCATGGGCAGCTGCTGCCAGGTGTCCATGGGGAGCCACACGGCCGGCAGGTGGTTGAGGTCCAGGTACTCGTCGTCCTTGCCCACACCGGTGAGGGTGCCGTCGCGGTTGACCTTCGCGTCGCGCACGAGGTGGCCACCGGCGGCCTCGGAGAGGGGGCCGTCGGGGTCGATGCCGATGACGGAGACGGTCTCGGTGCTGCCGTCGGTGGCGATGCGTGCGGTGGCCATGCCCACCGCGTGCTGCTCGTTGCCGGCCACCTGCTCAGCGGAGAGCTGGCTGCGCGAGAGCTCCACCTTCTCGCCATTGCTCGGCGAGGCGACGACCACCGACTCGCCCGGCAGGGCCTTGACGGCCGAGACGCTCTGCGCACCCAGCCCGGCCGTGAGGCCGCTGAGGGCCACGACCAGCAGCGACACCAGTGCCACCACCAGACCCATGACCGCGAACCGTCCGCGCGCGAACCATGCGTCGCGCAGTGCCACGAACATCTCGTCCTCCTCGATCCTGCCCGGTCGGTTGTCCGGGCATGAACCAGTTCACCGCCCGGGGAGGCGGATTCCATCGGCTGACCGGTGGGGTGCGACCTCAACCGTTCGGTGGATGGCGGGCGGGCAGGTCCAGGAGGGGGCCCACACCGCCAGGGGCCGGGTCCGACACCGGCCCCTGCTCGCGGCGCGGGAAACCGTGCGCGGCACGGGAAAGGTGGCCACCGCACGGGAAGTTCCACGTGCGCCCGTGAGGTTTCCCGTGCCCGGCGACGGTTCCCGTGCGCCCACGCCACACGGCCCCGCACCACCCGCCACGGGCCGGCGTCGACCCGCCCACCACCTACGGTGACCCCATGGAACGCGTGACCCGGGTGATGGCGCAGGTGCTGATGCTGGCCCTCCTCGCCCTGGCCACGTGGCAGTCCGGGGCCAGCCCCCGCCCCACGCCCCCGGACACGGACCCCGCCCTGCCGTGGTGGACCTTTGGCCTGGCCGGTGCCGTCTGGTGGCTCACCCTCGGCGGAGCCTTCACCCGCCGCGTCGCCGGCTCCACCCCCCTCTCCCCCACCCGGGCCAACCTCGCCTGGCTGGTGGCGCTGAGCCTCGGGTGGGCCGTGCTCATGCACCTGCACCCGGCGTTCGCGTGGGTGGCCTTCCCGCTGTTCGTGCTCTGGCTCATGCACCAGCCGCTGCGCTGGGCCGTCCCCGCCGTCGCGGTGCTCACCGCCCTCGTCGCGAGCGCCGAACTCGCCTCCCCCGACGGGGGGCTCGGCGGCGTGGTGGGCCCCGCCATCGGTGGTGCCGCGTGCGTGCTCGGCGCCTGGACGATGACGCGCGTGCGCCAGGAGTCCGAGACCCGGGCGGCCCTCGTGGACGAGCTGCGCGACACCCGCGCCGCCCTGGCCGCCGCCCACGCCGAGGCCGGGGCACTGGCCGAGCGCCACCGCATCGCCCGCGACCTGCACGACACCGTGGTGCAGTCCTTCACGAGCGTGGTGCTGCTCACCGGCGCCGTGCCCGAGGGCCCCGACCGCGACCCACTGCTGGACCGCATCGAGGACGTGGCGCGCGACGGGCTCGCCGAGTCGCGCCGCGTGGTGGAGGCCCTGCGCCGCGAGGACGGCCGCAGCCTCACCGACGCGCTGCGCCAGGCCGCCGAGGCCGTGGTGGACCCGCCCACCGAGCTCGTCGTCACCGGCACCGAGCGCCAGCTGCCCACCGCCACCGAGGTGGGTCTGCTCCGCATCGCGCAGGGGGCGCTGGGCAACGTCACCGAGCACGCCGGCGCCACTCGGGCCACGGTCACGCTCACCTTCGGCGACGACCACGTGCGTCTGGTGGTGGCCGACGACGGCCGCGGCGGGGCCCGCCTGGACGCCCCG
>NZ_KV824306.1:0-1650 GCF_001816045.1 Kytococcus sp. HMSC28H12 | reverse complement strand
CGCGCGGCGGCCAGCGCGTCGTCGCCCGGCAGCCAGTGCTCGGCCCCCGCGAGACGTGCGGTGAGGAAGTCCACGTAGGCGTCGCGCACCGCATCGGCCATGGGCAGGCCCCCGGTGGTCTCCAGCCACTCGCCGGGCACCGCGGCCACGGCCTCGCGCACCGCCTGCCCGATGCGGGGTGCAAGCTCGGCGTGCACCCGCGCCATGGTGCCGGGCTCGGCGGGCACCACCGCGGCCGTCACGTGCTGCGAGGCGTCGAAGGGCTGCCGGGCGGAGCGCGCGGGGTCCGGGGCGTGCTCGGCGGCCGTGCCCGGCCAGGCGTGGTGGAAGTACAGCGCCGCCCCGTGGTCGATGAGCCACGGCACCCCGTGCCACACCACCAGGTTGGGATTGCTCCAGGTGCGGTCCACGTTGGCGGTGAACGCGTCCAGCCACAGCAGACGCGCGGCCACCTCGGGGGCCGGGGGCACGGACCCGTCGTACCCGTGCGCCCCGGGCAGGAAGTCGGTGCCCAGGTTGAGCCCGATGCTGGCGCGCAGCAGGTCCTGCACCTCCTCGTCGGGCTCGTAGCGGCTAAGGGCCTCGGGCAGCTCCAAGGCCACCATCTCCGGCACGGGCAGGTCCAGCGCGCGGGCCAGCTCGCCCACCACCACCTCGGCCACCAACACCTTGACGCCCTGTCCGGCGGAGCGGAACTTCATGACGTAGGTGCCCAGGTCGTCGGCCTCCACCACGCCCGGCATCGAGCCGCCCTCGCGCAGCGGGGTCACGTAGCGCACGGCGGTGCGGCGGGGCAGCTCGCCGGTGGGGTCCCAGGGGCTGGTCATGGGGCCACGGTACGTGGGCGGCTCGGCCCGCCCCGGACGTAGGCTGCGCCCCATGAGCACGCTCTACAACCTGCTGCTGCCCCCGGCCTACTCGCTGTTCGCCCTGCAGGGCCTGCGCATCCGCGTGGAGGGGCAGGACAACGTACCGGCCACCGGCGGTGCGGTCATCGCGTGCAACCACATCAGCTACCTGGACTACGTCTTCGTCGGCCTGGCCGTGCGCCACCGCCGCCGCCAGGTGCGCTTCATGGCCAAGAAGGAGCTCTTCGACCAGCCGGTGCTGGGCCCGATGCTGCGCTCCATGCGGCACATCCAGGTGGACCGCGACGCCGGCGGGTCGGCCCTGCGTCACGGCGTGGACGCCCTGCGCCGCGGCGAGCTGGTGGGCGTCTTCCCGGAGGCCACCATCAGCCGCAGCTTCGAGCTCAAGGGCTTCAAGACCGGCGCGGTGCGCATGGCCGCCGAGGCGGGGGTGCCGGTCGTCCCGATGGTGAACTGGGGCTCGCACGTGCTGGCCACCAAGGGCCTGCCGCGTCACCTGGGGCGCACCGGCACGCCGGTGACCATCGCGGTGGGGGAGCCGATCCACGTGGCCCCGGACGCCGACCCGCTGCAGACGACCGAGCACCTCCGCGACGTCATGGACGATCTCCTGCGCGCGGTGCAGGGCGAGTACGGCCCGATGCCGGAGCACCTGCGCCGCTGGGAGCCGGCCCGCACCGGAGGCACGGCGCCCACCCTCGAGGAGGCCGACGCCCTGGACGCCCGCGACGTGGCCGAGCGCCGGCGCCGCCGGGTGGAGAAGGCCGAGCAGGCCGCCGCC
>NZ_KV824305.1:0-3098 GCF_001816045.1 Kytococcus sp. HMSC28H12 | reverse complement strand
CGGTGGCGTTGTCCGGCGTCAGGCGCGTGGCCCCCGTCACGTCCGCGAGCGGGTTTGGTCACGGCTCGATTTCAGTTTCCCCGGGGGCTTGGTCAGGCGCCGATCGGGTGTCACAGTTCCCCACGAAGGGGGCTCACGGTCCCCGTCCCACACACCCTCTGACCGAAAGGGCGCGCCATGAACAAAGCGGACCTGGCCACCATCCTCGAGCCCGTCGTGGGTAGCCACCACGCGGCCTCGCGGGCGGTCGACACCCTCGTCGACGCGATGATCCGTGAGGTGGCGGCCGGGGGGACGGTGACGCTCACGGGGTTCGGCACCTTCGAGCGCGTGGTGCGTGCCCCGCGCACGGGGCGCAACCCCCGCACGGGCGACGTGGTCCGCATCGAGGCCACGGCCGGCCCCCGCTTCCGGCCCAGCCGCACCTTCCGCAAGTTCGTGGCCGACCCGGACTCGCTGCCCGCCGCGGGCCTGGCCGGGGGGGCGCACCCGCCGCTGACCGCCTCGGACGGGCCGTGGACGAGCGGGCGGAGCACGTAGGCTGACCCTCGATCCCGACCCGACCCGTGGAGGAGCACGATGACGCGCGCCGCCGTCCTTGGAGCTGGCAGCTGGGGCACGGCCTTCGCCCAGGTGCTCGCCGATGCTGGCACCGAGGTGGTGCTCTGGGGGCGTCGCGCCGAGCTCGTGGAGGCGGTGAACGCCGACCACCGCAACGAGCAGTACCTGCCCGGGCACACCCTGCCGGAGTCGCTGCGGGCCACGGCCGACGCCGCCGAGGCGTGCCGCGGGGCGGACGTCGTGGTGCTCGCGGTGCCCTCGCAGACCCTCCGCGACAACCTCGTGGAGTGGGCGCCGCTCATCCCGGCCGACGCGACCGTGGTCTCGCTCATGAAGGGAATCGAGCTGGGCTCCGGCCTGCGGATGAGTCAGGTCGTCAGCCAGGCCGCCGGCATCGACCCGGAGCGGGTGGCGGTGCTCTCCGGCCCCAACCTGGCGCGCGAGATCGTGCAGCGGCAGCCCTCGGCCAGCGTCGTGGCCTGCACGGACGCGGCACGCGCGGACGCCGTCGCCGAGGCGTGCGACGCGCCCTACTTCCGCCCCTACACCTCCTCCGACGTGCTGGGCGCCGAGGTGGGCGGTGCGGTGAAGAACGTGGTGGCCCTGGCCGTGGGGATGGCCCAGGGGATGGGTTACGGCGACAACACCTCGGCCATGCTCATCACCCGGGGACTGGCCGAGATCACCCGTCTGGGCACGGCCCTGGGAGCCGACCCCACGACCTTCCTCGGCCTGGCGGGGGCGGGGGACCTCGTGGCCACCTGCTCCAGCTCCCTCTCGCGCAACCACCAGGTGGGCACCCGTCTGGGGCAGGGCGAGTCCCTGGAGGAGGTGCTCGCCTCGCAGAGCCAGGTGGCCGAGGGAGTGAAGTCCTGCCGCCCCATCCAGGCCCTGGCCGAGCAGCACGGCATCCCGATGCCGATCGTGCAGGCCGTGGTGGGAGTGGTGCACGAGGGGGTCTCCGTGGAGGAGACCGCGCACCGCCTCATGGCGCGGGTCCGCAAGGCCGAGAGGTACTGATGCGGTCCGCGCGGGTTGAGTACGATCCTGCGCGATGACTGCTTCGAACCAGACCCAGCCCGGGCGCCGCCGCGTCGCGCTCGTCTTCGGAGGCCGCTCCAGCGAGCACCCCGTCTCCTGCGCCACGGCCGCCAGCGTCCTGGCCGCCATCGACACCGACCGGTGGGACGTCGTGCCCATCGGCATCACGCGGCAGGGGCAGTGGGTCGTCTCCACGGCCACCCCCGAGGAGCTCACCATCGGCGCCGGGCACATCCCGGAGATCACCGGCGGTGAGGAGAACGTCATCGTGCCGCTGGGCTCCACCCACACCGACTTCCAG
The DNA here is from genome assembly GCF_001816045.1 of Kytococcus sp. HMSC28H12. Lineage (NCBI taxonomy): Bacteria > Bacillati > Actinomycetota > Actinomycetes > Micrococcales > Kytococcaceae > Kytococcus > Kytococcus sp. HMSC28H12. The sequence continues at coordinate 1,195 of NZ_KV824305.1, read as the reverse complement.
GTGGTGCGCCAGGGCCTGCCGCCGGAGGTGCTCGGCGAGGTGGACGTGGTGTTCCCGCTGCTGCACGGCCCGTTCGGCGAGGACGGCACCCTGCAGGGCCTGCTCGAGATGGCCGACCTGCACTACGTGGGCTGTGGCGTCGCGGCCTCGGCGCTCATGATGGACAAGCACCACATGAAGGTGGTGTTCGAGTCCGCCGGGCTCGAGGTGGGGCCGTACGTGGTCATCACCGACCGCCGCTGGCGTGCCGACCGGCAGGGGGCCCTGGACGAGGTGGCCGGCCTGCAGCTGCCGGTCTTCGTCAAGCCGGCCCGCGCCGGGTCCTCCATGGGCATCACCCGGGTGGACGACCTCGCGGAGCTGGAGGCCGCCGTGGAGGCCGCGCGGGAGCACGACCTCAAGGTGGTCGTGGAGGAGGGCATCGACGCCCGCGAGCTCGAGTGCGCGGTGCTCGACGGCCACGGTGCCGACGCCCCGCGGGCCAGCACGGTGGGCGAGATCGTCGTCTCCGGCGACCACGGCTTCTACGACTTCGAGGCCAAGTACCTCGACGAGTCCTCGACCACCCTGTCGGCGCCCGCGGACGCCCCGGAGCACGTCATCGAGGAGATCCGGCGGCAGGCCGTGGTGGCCTTCGAGGCGGCCGGGTGCGAGGGCCTCTCCCGCGTGGACTTCTTCGTCACACCCGACGAGCGCATCCTCATCAACGAGATCAACACGATGCCGGGCTTCACGCCGTACTCGATGTACCCGGCGCTGTGGGCCGCCTCCGGCATCCCCTACCCGGAACTCATCGACGAGCTGCTGACGCTGGCCCTGGAGCGCCCGCTCGGCCTGCGCTGATCAGCCGCAGCTGCGGCCGGTGGTCTCCAGGGCCCCGGCCGCGTCGGCGAAGTCGACCACGAGGTCCGAGGACTGCGGGTAGCGGCGCGGCACCAGCACCTCCAGGGCGGGGGTGCGGCCGTAGGTGACCAGGGCGATGCCGTCGTCGAGGTCCTCCACGACCCAGTCCACGCCCTCGATCGTGAGGCAGCGGTCGGTGCTGGGAGCGGGGGGCTCCACCCCGCAGCGCGCCACGATGGCGGGGTTGCCCCAGGCCGCGGCGCTGTCGCGGGCCTCCTCGGCGACCGGTTGGCGCACGGCGCCGGCCACCGCCTGCGGGTACCGCCCGGCTGCCTGGGCACAGGCGGGCTCC
>NZ_KV824304.1:0-11728 GCF_001816045.1 Kytococcus sp. HMSC28H12 | reverse complement strand
CGGCGAGCTCCTCGGCGAGCCGCTGGCCTGGTCGGCCGACGACCGGCTGCGCGCCGCTTGCGAACGGGCCGCTCGCGCCATCGCCGAGGACGCCGCGGTCCACACCGGGCGGGTGGCCTCGGGCGACCAGTTCGTCGCCAGCGGGGCCGCGCGCGCCCGCATCCACGAGGTGTTCGGCGCCCTGGCCGCCGAGATGGAGGGTGCCGCCACCGCCCAGGCCTGCGCACGCATGGGGCTGCCCTGGGCCGTGGTGCGCAGCATCAGCGACAGCGCCGACGAGGGAGCGGTGGAGGACTTCCCGGCGTTCCTGGAGATGGCCGCCCGCCGCGGGGAGGCGCTGGTGCGGCAGGTGGTGCGCGAGCTGGCCTGAGGTCCGCTGCCCGGCAGCCGCGGGTGTCGCCCCGACCTGACCCGCCTGGTTGCGCCGCTACGGTGACCCATGACCTGGAAGCAGCGCGCCAGGCGTGCCCTCGACCACCCCGTGGCCGGCATCCCGGCGCGCGCCGCCTTCACCGCCCTGGCCACCGCCCAGCTCGCCCGGGCCGCCCGGCACGACCGCCGCACCGTCGGGCTGCCCACCCCCGAGCAGCGAGCCGACACCGCCGAGCACGTCACCATCGCCGTGAAGACCTTCATGCGGCCCGCCACCTGCCGCCGCTTCATCCGCTCCGCGCGGACGTGGTGCCTCTGCCGTTCAACTCCGGGGTCCCCGTGGGGCGCAACCTCGCCCTCTCGATGGTGGACACCGAGTTCACGCTGGTGACCGACGACGACCACGTCTTCACCGCCGCCACGCAGATCCACCGGGCCGTGGAGTACCTGCGGGCCACGCCGGAGGTCGACATCGTGGGCCTGGCGCTGGTGGGGCTGCCCCAGAACGAGGCCGGTGACCTGCGCTACCCGCGCATGGTGGAGGGGACCCTCCCGCCGCTGCGCGAGGACGACGAGGCGCTCAACGGCCTGCCGGTGCGTCTCATGGTGGCCCAGAACTACGTGACCCGCACCGAGTCGCTGCGCCGCATCGGGTGGGACGAGGGGGGTGCGCATGACCGACCACAAGGACTTCTTCCACCGGGCCTCCGGGCGGCTGGTCACCGTGATCGACATGGGGTCCGGCAGCTACCACGTGCGCACGCCCTTCAAGAAGGACTACATGAGCTACCGCGACGCCGTGGCGGACGACGGTGCCTACCTGACCCGCAAGTGGGCGGCCGTGGTCGCGGGGGAGATCCCCTCGGACACCACCTGCTACGGCGGGAGCTCCGCCGAGCGGCGCGCGGCCCGCGGCGTCTGATCCCGCGGGGCCGGAGGGGTTCCGCGGCCAGCAGGACGGCCCGGGTAGCGTGGCGCGGGTGAGCGACGACCTGCCTGAACTGCCCGACGTGACCGTCCCGGACGACCTCTCCGGCCTCGAGGAGGCCACGCCCGGCCCCACCCCGCTGGCCCTGGTGCACGGGCTGGGCTCCAACCCCATCGACTGGCAGGACGTCGTGAGCCGGGTGGGGGCCTCGCGCCCCATGGCCGCGCCGTGGGTGGACGCGCTCAAGCCCAACCGCCCGGCGGGCCCGCTGGACCTCTCCGCCTGCGCCTCGGCCGTGCTCTACACCGGCGACGTCATGACCTGGCGCCAGTTCGACCTGGTGGGGCAGGACGTGGGCGGCATGGTGGGTGCCACGCTGGCGGCCGAGCACCCGGAGAAGGTGCGTCGACTGGTGCTCTCGGGCGTCTTCGTCTCGATGCCGAAGATGGCCGTGCGCATGCAGAAGCTCGCCCTGCAGGCCCAGACCCGCAACGCGCTCGTGGCCCAGGGCATCGACCGCCAACGCACCCTGCAGACCCTGGACACCCTCGCCGGGCTGGACCTCACCGAGACCCTGCGGGCCGTGCAGCAGCCCACCCTCGTGCTCGTGGGCGCCGGTGACCGCGCGGGGAGGGCGATGGCCCGCCAGGTGGCCGAGCTGCTGCCCGACGGCCGCGTGCAGGAGATCCCGGGCGCCGGCCGCCGCCCCGCGCTGGAGGCCCCCGAGGCCTACGCCGACGCGGTGGTGGAGTTCACCGCGTGAGGAGCGGCCCCCTCCCGGAGCGCAGCAAGGACGGCTCGGTCCACGTCACCGACGAGCGGGTCAACACCCTCTCCCACCTGGTGGGCTCCTGCTTCGCGCTGCTCGGTGGCGCGGTGCTCGTCACGCAGGCCGCCACCACCGGTGACCCCTGGCGCATCGTCGGTGCCGGCGTCTACTCCGCCACCCTGCTCCTGCTGTTCGTGGCCAGCACCCTGCACCACGGTCTCGACCTGGGGGAACGGGGCGACACCGTGCTGCGCACCCTGGACTACACGGCCGTGTTCGCCCTCATCGCCGGGACGGTGACGCCGTTGGTGCTGGTGGACGTGCGCACGCCGCTGGGGTGGGCGGTGCTGGGCACGGTGTGGGCGATCGCCGTGGGCGGCATCGTGCTGCGCGCGGTGAACCCCCGGCTGCCCAAGGAGGTCACCAACACGCTCTACATCGTGCTGGGGTGGATGCCGGTGGCCCTGGTGGCCGGGGACGTCACCCTCCCGGCCGGCATGTTGGCGCTGCTGGCCGCCGGCGGGGTGGTCTACTCCCTCGGCTTCGTCGTGTTCATCCTCGAACGGCCCAACCCGTGGCCAGGGGTGGTGGGTTTCCACGAGATCTGGCACGTGCTGGTGGTGCTGGCCGCGGCCCTGCACTGGGCGATGGTGGCGGCGTACGTGGTGCCCGCCTGAGGCAGGCCGGCGCGCGGCACGGGCGTGGGCGTGGCGCGCTCAGCGGCCGTAGCGGTCGGCCCAGGTGAGCACCTCGTCCACGTACTGGCCGGAGTTGTTGTACCGCTTGATGGCGGCGCGCAGCGTGGTGTCGTCCTGGAGGTCGCGCTCCTGGTTGCCGCAGATGAGCCGCGCCGCGGCCAGTGAGGCGTCGTAGATGTTCTGCGGGTCCTTCTGGCCGTCGCCGTTGCCGTCCTGCCCCAGCTCGGACCACGTGAGCGGGATGAACTGCATGGGTCCCACGGCGCGGTCGTACTCGGCGTCACCGTCCAGCTCGCCGCCGTCGGTGTCGCCGTGGCCGGTCACGTTGCCGCCGGCGCCGGAGCCGTCGAGCCGCGCTCCGAAGATGGGTGGGTCGGCGCGGCCGGTGTCGTCGAGCTTGCCGCCGTTGGCGTGCTTGGACTCCACCCGCCCGATGCCGGCCAGCACCTGCCAGTCGAGGTCATGGCACGGGCGGTCGAACTCCTCGGCGCCCTTCGCGGCCTTCTGGTAGGCGTCGAGGGCGGTCGGCGGGATGTCGTCGGCCCGCTCGTTGGCCGGGTTGAGCGTGGCCACGAGCCAGGCCAGCACGATGCCGCCCAGCACCACCAGGGCGGTCCAGACACGGCGGTCCGACCGGCCAGGGCGGCGGGCCGGGCGGCGTCGTCTGGCGCGGGGCGCGGACATGGGACTCCTGGGACGGGGTGAGGGGCGGGCGCAGCCTACCCAGCCGGGCTGGATGCGATGACCCGTCCGCCCTCGGAACCGGCGCCGGGCCCCATCTCCACCAGGTGGTCGGCGGTGCCCAGGGCCACTGGGTCGTGCTCGGCCAGCACCACGGTGTGCCCGGCATCGGCCAGGGTGTGCAGTTGGCGCAGCAGGCGGTGCGTGTCCGCCGGGTGGAGACCGGTGGTGGGCTCGTCGAAGAGGTACAGGGTGGGCTGGCGGCGGCGGGTGCGCAGCTCGGTGGCCAGCTTGATGCGCTGCGCCTCGCCGCCGGACAGCTCGGTGGCCGGGTGCCCCAGGCGCAGGTAGCCCAGACCGAGGGTGGCCAGCGCCTCCACGGTGCGCCGCACGGGGGCCTCGTCGGCGAAGACGGTGCGCGCCTCGTCCACGGTGAGGTCCAGCACCTCGGCGATGGTGAGCCCGTTCCAGCGCACCTCGAGGGTCTCGTCGTCATAGCGGGCGCCGTGGCAGTCCGGGCAGATCGAGTACGTGCCGGGCATGAAGAGCAGCTCCACCGAGACCGAGCCCTGGCCCTCGCAGGTGGGGCAGCGGCCGGGAGCGGTGTTGAAGCTGAACCGGCCGGCGCCGAAGCCGCACTCCTTGGCCTCGGGGGTGGCGGCGAAGAGGCTGCGCACCCGGTCGAAGGCACCGGTGTAGGTGGCCAGGGTGGAGCGCGGCGAGCGGCCGATGGGCTTCTGCGTGATGCGCACCAGGCGCCCGGGCACCTCGGCGGGGTCCCCGTCATCGACCCCAGGAGTGGCCCCTCCAACGGTTCCGCCAGTGTGTTGAGTCGTCGACTCCCGGGGTCCGATGGCGCTCACGACCCCGACGAGCGACGACTCACCGGGCGTGCCAGGGGTGGCGGGCGCGTCGTCCGCGGGGGCGTCGGTGTCGTCGGCCTCGGTGGCGACCTCCTCGGCGTGGGCGCGCACCGCCTCGGCGATGCCGTCCAGCAGCGAGCTCTTGCCGGAGCCGGAGACGCCGGTCACCACGGTGACGGCCCCCATCGGCAGGTCCACGTCCGCGCCGGCCACGGTGTGGCGGTGGATGCCGTGCACTCGCAGCCACCCGGTGGCCGCCCGGGGCCCGCTCTCGCGGACCTCCTCGGGGTGCACGGGGCGCTCCAGGTACCGCCCGGTGAGCGATGCGGACACCCCCGGCAACTCATCGACCGGCCCCGAGTGCAGCACGAGCCCGCCGTCCTGACCGGCGCCCGGCCCCACGTCCACCACGTGGTCGCAGGCCGCCACCACGGCCATGTCGTGCTCCACCACCAGCACCGTGTTGCCGTCCTCCACCAGGCGCCGCAGCACGCGCAGGAGAGCCTCGGCGTCGCGCGGGTGCAGGCCGGCCGAGGGCTCGTCGAGCACGTAGACCACACCGAACAGCCCGGTGTGCAGCAGGGTGCCCAGGCGCAGCCGCTGCATCTCGCCGGGGGAGAGGGTGGGGCTGCGGCGGTCCAGGGAGAGGTGGCCCAGGCCCAGCTCCAGCAGCACGGCGGTGCGAGCCACGAGATCCGTCAGGAGGGCCCGCTCGGCGGCCTCCTGCGCGGTGGGTGCGGCGGGGGGCGGGACGTCGGGCGAGGTGGCGTCCCCGGCCGGCGCGTCCGCATCGGGCAGGACGGCCAGGCGGGCGCGGGCCAGGCGGTCCACCTCGGTGACCGGCAGCGCGCTGAGCCCGACGATGCCGTGGCCCTGCCAGGTGACCTGCTGCGCGTCGGGACGCAGGCCGGCGCCGCCGCAGGTGGGGCACGGGCGGGACTCCACGAAGCGCAGCGCCCGGGCCCGCTGGGTGGCCGACTTCGTCTCGGCGAGGGTGCGCATCAGGTAGCGGCGGGCGGAGGAGAACTGGCCGGAGTACGGCCGCTGGATGCGCTCGGGGTCTCGCTCGGGCACCACCTGCACCACTGGCTGCTCGTCGGTGAACAGGATCCAGTCCCGGCTCTCCTGCGGCAGGGTGCGCCACGGCACCGTGACGTCGTACCCGAGCGTCGCGGTGATGTCGCGGTAGTTCTTGCCCTGCCAGGCGCCCGGCCACGCGGCGATCGCGCCCTCGGCGATGGAGAGGTCCGGGTCCGGCACCATCGAGGACTCGGTGGGCTCGTGCACCACGCCCAGTCCCGAGCACTCTGGGCAGGCGCCGGTGGCCGTGTTGGTGCTGAACGCGTCCGAGTAGAGCGTCTCGGCGCCCTCGGGGTAGGTGCCGCAGCGGCTGTACAGCATCCGCACGATGCTGCCGGTCTGGCTGACCGTGGCCACGGTGGAGCGCGAGGAGGTACCGCTGCTCGTGGCCTGCTGGCCCAGCGCGACCGCCGGCGGCAGACCGGTGATGCTGCGGACCTGCGGGTCGAGCGCGCCGTGGATGAGGCGCCGCGCGAAGGGGGCGACGGTCTCCAGGTAGCGGCGCTGGGCCTCGGCGTGGATCGTGCCGAAGGCCAGGGAGCTCTTGCCCGAGCCGGAGACGCCGGTGACGGCCACCAGGCGGTTGCGCGGGATGGTGACCGACACGTCGCGCAGGTTGTGCAGGTGCGCGCCGGTGACGGTGATGTGCGTGGCGTCGGTGGGGGTGGACGGGCTCGCGGCGGCGGGCTGGCTCGGGGGCTGGGCGAGGGAGTCAGTGGCACCGGACGTCATCGGGCCAGTGTCGCAGCCAGGCGGGGAGGCGGGGCTCAGCCGCCCAGCACGGGCAGGTCGAGGTCGAAGGCGCGCACCATGGCCACCGCCAGGTCGCGCTCCTGCCGGGGGTGCAGCCACCCGACCACACGCCCCAGGGAGGCGGTCGGCACGGTGACGACGTTGTCCAGCGAGGCCGCGCACTCGGCGTCGAGGCCGTTGGTCGGGCCCAGGGGGACCTCGCTGGAGAGGCCCTTGACGGTGCGGGTCACCGGAACAACGGTCACCTTCGTCAGGGCGGGGCGGGCCGCGTCGCGAGTCAGCACGAGGACAGGGCGGGTCTTGTCGAGTTGGGCGAGGCGGATCTCGCGCACGTCAGTCACCCACGGACACGTGGCCGACGGTCCAGGCCACGAGGTCGTCCAGGTCGTCCTCGGCGCCTCTGGTCCGGAGCACCTCGGCGTCGTGCAGGGCTGCCAGGTGGCGCAGGTGACGCTCCAGGGCGGAGGAGACCAGCTCGGCCCGGCTGGCTGCCGTGCCGTCGCTCACGAGACGGTCGAGGGAGGCGACGAGTTCGTCGGGCAGGCGCACGGCGATCTGGGTGCTCATGGCCACAGGGTAGCGCGGCGCATCCCGCGATGGGATGCAGCGCGTGGTGTCGAGGTCGAGGTGGAGCGGAGTGCCCGGTACGCGGGGCTCCGCTCCACGGCGAGCCGGCGGTCGGTGACCGGCGGGCGCCGGACCCCCGAAAAACCCGCGCCACCCGGCCGCAGGCCCGCCTACCCTTGCGCCGTGCCCCTCACCACCCCACCCGCAGCGCCCGCACCCGGACCGGTGACCCGCGCCGCGGACTGGTTCCTCCCGCCGCGCATGGGGCGCACCTTCCGCTGGCTGGTGGGTGGCGCCTACGCGGCCAACCTGGCCGACGGCATCATCCTGGCCGCCGCCCCGCTGCTGCTGGCCACGCTCACCGACTCCGCCCTGCTCATCGCCGCCGCGCCGATGCTCAACCGCCTGCCCTGGCTGCTCCTGGGCCTGGGCGCTGGGGCGGTGGCCGACCGGGTGGACCGCCGCCGCATGACCATGGCCGGCGACCTCGCCCGCGTGGTGGTGCTGACCCTGCTGGTGACCGCGCTGGTCACGGGCCACGCCAGTATCGGCGTGGTGCTCACGGTCTCGCTGCTGCTGGGCGTCTGCGAGGTGGTCACCGACTCGGCCTCCATGACCCTGCTGCCCTCGGTGGTGGACCGCCGGGACCTCACCACCGGCAACGCGCGCATGATGTCGGCCAACCTCGTGGCCAACCAGATGCTGGGCCCCGCCGTGGGTGCCGGCCTGTTCGCCCTGGGTAGCGCGTGGGCGTTCAGCTCCTCGGCGCTGCTGCTCCTGCTGGCCGCCGCCGCCGTGAGCCGGATGGTGCTGCCCGCGCGCGAGACCGCGCCCGACCCCGGCACGCCCACGGGGCTGCGGGGCCTGCACGCCGACGTGGTGGCCGGCCTGGCGTGGCTCAAGGACGCCCCCGCCGTGCGCACGCTCGTGCTCACCATCCTCACGTTCAACGTCACCTGGGCGATGGGGTGGGGCGTGCTGGTGGTCTGGTCGCACGAGCGGCTCGGGCTGGGGGCCGTCGGGTTCGGCCTGCTCAACACCGCCTCCGCGGTGGGCGGGGTGGTGGCCGTGCTGGCCTACGACCGCATCGCCGCCCGGTGGTCGCTGGCCTCGGTGATGAGGGTGTGCCTGGCCCTCGAGGTGCTCTGGCACCTCACCCTGGCCACCACCACCTCGGCGCCGGTGGGCTATGCGGCCATGTTCGTGTTCGGCCTGTACGGCTTCGTGTGGGCCTCCACCTCGTCGGCCGTGCGGCAGCGCGCCACCCCGGACCACATGATGGGGCGCATGAGCGCCATCAACCTGGTGGGCCTCACCGGGGGCATGGTCATCGGCATGCCCATCGGAGGTCTGCTGGCCGACGCGTTCGGCATCACCGCACCGTTCTGGGTGGGCTTCGCGGGGTCGGGCCTCACGCTGGTGCTCATCTGGCGGTCGCTGGCGCACATCGCGCACGCCGAGGAGCCCGCGGCGGCCTGACCCCACGCCGGCGGAGGCGCCGGCCCCTCGGCCTGGTCTAACCTGCCTGCGGGGGGTGTAGGGATGACCTGGGGACCGCACAGCACGCCGCGTCGGTCGGTGCTCGCTGGACTGGCCGCGATGGGGCTGACGTCCTGCAGCGTGCCCGACCCGCGGAGCCTCGAGCCGGCGCCGTCCGCGCAGCCGAACGGCGCGAAGGCCCCGCCTCTCCCGACGCGGTCCGCGCCGGTGTCCCCGTCCTCGCCGGTCACCACGACATCGACCCCCGCCGCACCGGAGCCCGCGCGCGAGTCCGCGCCGGAGCTCTCGTCCGAGCCGCCCGGGAGCTCACGCCACCGCGGCGCCGTCGAGGAGGAGTTCGCCGGGCGCCGTCCGCGGCACTGGGGCTCGGCGGTGCCTGGCGTGGTCACCCGGGGGAGTGCCCTCGCACGCTCCCGCCGCCGGGTGGCGCTCACCCTGGACGCCTGCGGGGGTGGGGCGGGTGCGGGGTACGACCGGGCGCTCATCGAGGTGCTGCGGGACCTGCGCGTGCCGGCCACGCTCTTCCTCAACGCGCGGTGGGTGCGGGCCAACCCGAGCACCACGCGGGACCTCGCCCGCGACCCGTTGTTCTCCCTGCAGAGCCACGGATGGCGCCACGTGCCACTGTCGGTGACGGGGCGGCACGCGTACGGCATCCGCGGCACCGGCAGCGTCCGCGAGGCGCACGCCGAGCTGACCCGGGGCATCCCGGTGCTGCAGCGCCACACCGGTCGGCCGGTGCGCTGGTTCCGCCCCGGGACGGCGCACTGCGACGAGGTGGCCTCGGCCATGGCCGCACACGTGGGCACGCCGGTGGTCGGCTTCAGCGTCAACGGCGACGGCGGCGCCACCTTCTCTGCCGAGCAGGTGGCGCGGGCCGTCGGTTCGGCAGGGCCGGGGGACATCGTCATCGCCCACATGAACCACCCGGAGTCCGGCACCGCCGCCGGTCATGCCCGTGCGCTGCCCGAGCTGCTCGGCCGGGGCCTGGTGTTCAGCCACCTCGACGACATGGTGTGACGCGCCGCCGCGCGGCGGGGGCTGGCCGCGGACGGGCCTGCTGGGGGTGAGCGGTGTGGGCCCTGAGGCACGCTGGGGCGCTGCCTGCCGTCCTGGTTCCGGTCAGGCGTGCGGCGGGGGAGGCAGGGCGCACGCCGTGGTGCCGCCCGGCAGCTGGTGGCGGTGGTCGGCCACCCACCGGTAGGTCGCCGGAGCCACCCACGCCACCGGGGGAGCGGCCAGGACCACCCCGGCCGCGTGGAGGAGTGCGCCCCGGAGGGTGGTGCGCTCGGCGGTGCGCAGGGCCGCCGCCACGGCCGGTGCGCCGAACAGCACGCGGCCGGCATCGTCCACGAAGGGGATCTCCCGGTGCGCGCGCCGTGCATCGATGCCGTGCTCCGCCAGGCGCGCGTCCGTCATCGGGGCCACCACGCAGGTGACGGGCCAGCCGGCCAGCAGGAGGGCGGCGCGGGTGCAGAAGCCGCAGTCGGGGTCGTACAGCAGGGTGCTCACGGGATCCAGTGTGCCCGGGGCCGCGTGCGCGCCCGCCCGGCCAGCCCCGGCCCCGCTCTCTCGAGGCGTGCCCTCGCCCTGCAGAAGCCCGCCTGTGGTCCAGAGGTACGCACTCTCGGGCGTACCTCTGGACCACAGGCGGACCTCTGCGGCGCCCGCGCATCCTGACGAACTCGTGCGGGTGCGCGGGCAGCGCGCTTGACCGCCGCTGTCACCGTGACCTGCCTGGCCGCCGGCCCCGCCTCGGCCGCCCCGGCCCCGAGGGCACTGACGCGGTGACCGCCGAGGTGGAGATCACCGACAACGACGGCGCCGCCCCCACCTACGACCAGCTCATCGACAGTGGCGCCGAGATCTGGAACTCCGCCGTGAGCTCCATCCACCTGGTCGATGCCGGCGACGGCGCCCAGGCGATGCTCACCGACACCGAGGGCGACGACCCCAACGGCTCGTGGGCCCGCACCTGGGGCTTCGGCGAGGGCGAGGTCTTCATCGACCACGCCCAGGCCCAGGAGTACGACGCCCAGCCCAACGCGCAGGAGATCGCCCAGGTGGAGGCCAACGCCGGCGCCGGGTGCCTCTTCGACGGCCTGGGTCGCTGAGGAGGGGCACCGACCGAGCCGACGGCGCCCCGCCCACCACACCGGTGGGCGGGGCGCCGTCGCGTACCTCGGTGCGCGGACGCCTCAGCGCACGTACGGCGGCAGCGGGCGCGGGGTGCTCGGCTGGTAGCCCTCGCTGAGGTCGATGCCGTAGTCGGCGGCGAAGAGCGCACGGCTGGTGTAGAGCTCGTCGCTGCCCTCGGTGAGGGTGAACACGCGGGCGCCGCGCAGGCGGTGGTCCTGCGCCCCGCCCAGGCCGTAGGCGCCGAAGCCGGTGCCCGGCCCGTAGCCCAGGCGGATGCCGAAGTAGTCGCCCTCGTAGGTGTTGACGTGGTCGTGCCCCACGTACAGCCCGCGCACGTCGCCGCGGAACAGCATCGCGTTGAACAGGCCGGAGTTGAACGGTCCGGGGCACTCGTCCTCGTTGCGCTCACCGGTGATGCGGTGCTTGGCCACGGCGCGGGCGTGGTCGGCCGGCGTGCGGCTGTCCACGCTGTCCCACCACATGAAGCGGTGCTCCCACAGGGCGATGTGCTGGAAGGCCAGGCCGGGGACGGGGCGGCCGGTGGCGCGCTCCAGCTGGGCGGAGGTGTGGGCGTACCAGTCCACCTGGTCGAAGCGCAGCCAGTCCCAGTCGGGATAGCCCTCGAAGTCCTGGCCGGCGATCTCGTCCGGGGCGTAGCGGCCGGAGTCCAGCAGCCACACGGCGGCGGCCGCGCGGCCACCCTTGGAGCCACGGATGGGCAGCACCATGTTGCCGGTGCCGGTGATGCCGCGGGCACCCTCGCCGTTGACGTTGTGGCGGTAGCGGCGCACGAACTCCAGGATGCGGCGCTCGGTCATGCCCGTGCGCTCGGCGGAGTCCTCGTCGTGGTTGCCCATGGTGACCGCCCACGCGATGCCGCGCTCCTCCATCGGCATGACGACGTTGTTGAGCGCCTGGCGCACCTGGGTGGCGCTGTCCATGTCGCCGGTCACCACGTCGCCGTTGATGACCACGAGGTCGGGGCGCACGTCGTCCAGGACCGCGGCCTGCAGCTGCAGGGTGCGGCGGTCGGTGGTGTGGGTGTCCTGGGTGTCGTTGAACTGCACCACCGTGAAGCGGCCGTCGCGGCGGAAGCGCAGGTGCGTGCGCTCGATGCCGCCGCGCACCGGGGTGGCGTGCGCGGGGGAGGCGGCGGCGGTGGCGGCTGCGCCGGCGGCTCCGAGGCCGGCGCCGCGCAGCAGGGAACGGCGGTCGATGGGGGAGGTCATGAGGGGCCTTTCGTCCGGGAGTGGGGGGCGGGCGCGCGCACCGTAGGAGGCCCCGGTGGCCGGTGCGTCGATGCCGGGTGGCCGGGCGGTGGCGCCGAACCGAACGGCCGGCGAACAGGCCGGGGGTGGTCGCCGGTGGGGGAGCGGCG
>NZ_KV824303.1:0-2533 GCF_001816045.1 Kytococcus sp. HMSC28H12 | reverse complement strand
TACTCGGCGCGGTCGAGGTGGCGCGCCCGGCCGCCACCACCGCCGGGCACGACGCCGCCTGAACCCACCCGCCGGCACCCCGCCCCACCCGGCGTATCCTGTGGTGCTGCGTGCGGCGTCCACCGCCGCCCACCAGGCCCCGGCAGGCACCGCCGGGACGCCACGTCGAGTGCAGGGAGTCAATCCGTGACCATCGCCCCCGAAGGTCGCCGTCTGCTGCGCGTGGAGGCGCGCAACGCCGAGACGCCGATCGAGCGCAAGCCCTCCTGGATCCGCACCACCGCCAAGATGGGCCCGGAGTACCGCGAGGTGAACTCCATGGTCAAGGGGCAGGGCCTGCACACGGTGTGCCAGGAGGCCGGCTGCCCCAACATCTTCGAGTGCTGGGAGGACCGCGAGGCCACCTTCCTCATCGGTGGCGACACGTGCACGCGCCGCTGCGACTTCTGCGACATCGCCACCGGCAAGCCGATGCCGCTCGACCCGGCCGAGCCGATGAAGGTGGCCAACTCCGTGGCCCAGATGGGCCTGCGCTACGCCACCGTCACCGGTGTGGCCCGCGACGACATGCCCGACGGCGCCGCCAGCCTCTACGCCGACACCGTCCGCGCCATCCACGAGCGCAACCCGAACACCGGCGTGGAGATCCTGCCCCCGGACTTCGGCGCCAAGCCCGAGCTGGTGCAGCAGGTCTTCGACGCCCGCCCCGAGGTGTTCGCCCACAACCTGGAGACCGTGCCGCGCATCTTCCGCCAGATCCGCCCGGCGTTCACCTACGAGAAGTCGCTCAAGGTGATCTCCATGGCCAAGGAGGACGGGCTGCTCACCAAGTCCAACCTCATCCTGGGCATGGGCGAGAACGACGAGGAGATCAAGCAGGCGATGGTGGACCTGCGCGACGCCGGCTGCGACATCCTCACCATCACCCAGTACCTGCGCCCCTCCAAGCTGCACCACCCCATCGACCGGTGGGTGAAGCCGGAGGAGTTCGTGGCCCTCAGCGAGTACGGCGAGGAGCTGGGCATGAGCATCATGGCCGGCCCGCTGGTGCGCTCGTCCTACCGCGCCGGCCGCCTGTGGGCGCAGACCATGCGCAAGCTCGGCCGCGAGATCCCCGAGCACCTGGCCCACCTCGGCGAGGCCGTCGACGACGGGGCCCGCCAGGAGGCCCGTACCCTCGTGGAGAAGCGCCTCGGCGCCACCGGCTGACGCCGCCCCACTCCCCCGCCCTGACACAGAGGAACCCCAGCCCCATGGCACAGAAGGACACCCCGCGCGGCGCCCGCCGCGACGGCACCGGCAAGCGGACGCTCGGCCAGCGCGTGAAGGCCTACGGCTCGCAGGTCGGCGAGGTCTACCGCATGACCCGGCGCGCCAACCCCAACACGCCGCTGGTCCTGCTGGCCGTGTTCCTGGGCGTGCTCGTGCTGTTCGGCCTGCTGGGCCTGCTGTTCGACATGTTCGTCTACTTCGTGCTGCTGGGGCTGCTCGTGGCCATCCTGGCCACCACCTTCACGCTGGGCCGCCTGGCGCAGAAGGCCGCCTACGCGCAGGTGGAGGGCCAGCCCGGGCAGGGCGGGGCCGCACTGCAGGCGCTGGGGCGCACCTGGTACTACGAGCAGGAGCCGGTGGCCGCCGAGATGCCGCGCCGTGCCCGGGGCGTGCAGGACATGGACAAGGCCGCGATGGTGTTCCGCGGCGTCTCCCGGCGGGGCGTCGTGCTGCTGGGCGAGGGTCCCAAGGGGGGCGCGCAGCGGCTGCTGGCCTCGCAGGAGAAGTTCGTGCACCGCATCGCCGGTCCGGAGGTGCCCGTGACCACCTACCTGCTCGGCGAGGGCGAGGACCGCACGCCCATGACCGACGTGATCCGCGAGGCCAAGAAGCTGCCCAAGCAGATGACCGACGCGGAGGCCGAGGCCGTGCACAAGCGCCTCACGGCGATGGGCGGCATGGCCCAGCAGGCCGGCATGCCCAAGGGCATCGACCCGCGCCGTGCACGGACGGCGAAGCGCTCCACCATCCGCTGAGACCCGCCGTGGTGGCGCCCTCCCGTCGGCGATTCGTGCTGGGCGTCGCCCTCGCCGGACTGGTGCCGGTGGCCGGGTGCGGGCACGCCGGCACGCTCGTGGTGGTGAGCCCCCACCCCGACGACGAGACGCTGCGTCTGTCGGGCTACGTGCTGCACGCGCGCGACCGGGGCGACCACTTGGTGCTCGTGGCGGTGACCCGGGGCGCCGCGAGCGGGGCCGCCCCCGCCTCGTGGAGCGCCGAGCGCCTCGAGGCGGTGCGCTCGGCGGAGCTGGAGGACGCCTGGGCCGCGCTGACCGGCGAACGGGGCACCATCACCCACCTGGAGCTGCCCGACGGTGGTCTCACCGAGTCCGCGGTGGCCGAGGCCCTCTCCCCCGTCCTGGAGGAACACCCCGACGCCGTGGTGGCCGCCGCCTGCGCCACCGACGACGACCATCCCGACCACCGCGTCGTGGCCCGGGTGGTGCGCCGGCTCGCCGGCGACCGCAGCCGCACCGCGCTG
>NZ_KV824302.1:0-2227 GCF_001816045.1 Kytococcus sp. HMSC28H12 | reverse complement strand
CCCAGCCCGGGGGCGTCCGGGTCGTCGGCCGTGCCCGGGGTGAGGTGCCCGAGGTTGGCGCGCCGCAGCCGCAGGTAGGCCGGCCAGTCGCCCCGCACCAGGGGGCGGAGCCGCACCACCTCGCCGGCCGGAGTGAGCCCCTCGGGGCACACGGGCCAGGCGACGGTGCGGGCCACGGTCGTACGGAGGCGGGCGCTCAGGCGTCGGTGGTCGGGACGTCCAGACCCTGCACGTACTCGCGCAGCCAGGCGTCGAACTCCTCGCCGAACTCGCCGTGCCGGCGGCCCAGACGCACCACGGCCTTGAGGTAGTCCAGGCGGTCGCCGGTGTCGTACCGGTCGCCGCGGAAGACCACGCCCCACACCCCGGCGCCCTCACCGGTGGCGGTGGCGCGCTCCTGCAGGGCGTCGGTCAGCTGGATCTCGTTGCCACGACCCGGGGGCAGGTCCTCCAGCACGTCGAAGATGCTCGGGTCCAGCACGTAGCGGCCGATGATGGCCAGGTTGCTCGGCGCGTCGGCCGGGTCCGGCTTCTCCACCAGCCCGGTCACCTTCACCACGCCGTCGGCGTCGGGCTCGCCCTCGATGGCCGCGCAGCCGTACAGGTTGACCTGGTCGGCCGGCACCTCCATCAGGGCCACGACGCAGCCGCCGCGCTCCTGCTGCACCTCCATCATCTGCTCCAGGAGGTGGTCCCCGGCGCCGATGAGGTCGTCGCCCAGCAGCACCGCGAACGGCTCGTCGCCCACGTGCGGGCGGCCGCAGAGCACGGCATGGCCCAGGCCCTTGGGCTCACCCTGGCGCACGAAGTGGGGGCTGCCCATCTCGTTGGACTTCTGCACCCGGCGCAGGCGCAGGTCGTCGCCCTTCTTCTCCAGGGCCTTCTCGAGCTCCCAGTGGCGGTCGAAGTGGTCCTCCAGCGCGCCCTTGTTGCGGCCGGTCACCATCACCACGTTGCCCACGCCGGCGCGCACGGCCTCCTCCACCACGTACTGGATGGCGGGCTTGTCCACCACCGGCAGCATCTCCTTGGGGATGGCCTTGGTGGCGGGCAGGAAGCGGGTCCCCAGACCCGCCACGGGGATCACGGCCTTGCGGACCGGGCGTCGCGTCGTCATGGGCCCACAGTAGGCGACCCGGCCGGGCCCCGCCCGTCCCACCGGGGGACGGAGCCGTCTCGGGGCGGGTCCGCCGCGGGGTCGGCGGGATACTGCCTGCATGGCCACCGACCTGCCCCTGGAGCTGCCCGCCGACAAGAAGGAGGCACGCCGCGTGGTGCGGGCCGCACGCCGCGAGTGGGCCGCGTGCGAACGGCACGCCGCGGACGGCGCCGCCCTGGCGCGCCACGGCATCGAGCTGGTGCGGGGCGAGGGGGCGCGGACGGTGACGCTGTTCACCGCCTGGCGTACCGAGCCGCCCACCGCCGCCCTGACCCGTGCCCTGCTGGACGAGGGGGTGCGCGTGCTCGTGCCGCTGACGCTGCCCGACCTCTCGCTGGACTGGGCGGAGGTGCGGGGCCTTCCCGCGGGTGACGTGGTGGCGGACGACGCGGTGGGGCTCGGTCCCGCGATGGGGCTCGACGGCATCGCGGAGGCCGACCTGGTGCTCACCCCGGGGCTGGCCGTGGACCGAGCGGGGATGCGCCTGGGCCAGGGCGGCGGCTGCTACGACCGCACCCTGCCGCGGCGTCGCGAGGGGGTGCGGGTGGTGACCCTGCTGCACGACGTCGAGCTGGTGGACCGCGTGCCGCACGAGGCGCACGACCTGCCGGTGGACGGGGTGCTGCGGCCGGCCGGGACCACCTGGTTCGGCGGCGGGCGGGGCGCGGAGACGCCGTAAAATCCGCCCCATGCCCACCTACTCCTACGCGTGCACGGCGTGCGACAACGCCTTCGACGTGAACCAGAAGATGACCGACGACGCCCTCACCACCTGCCCGCAGTGCGAGGGGAAGCTGCGCAAGGTGTACGGCACCGTCGGCGTGACCTTCAAGGGCGGCGGCTTCTACCGCACCGACAGCCGTGGCCCCTCCGGTGGCGGGGACTCCGGCGGGTCCGGCGACTGACCGACGACCCATTGGCTGTGGAGGGGGAACACTCCCCCTCCCGGCATCCACAGGCGGCCCGGCTCCCCCACACACGCGGAGGAGCCGGGCCGCGACGCTCCTCCCGGACGACACCCGGAGGAGGACCCATGGACCTGCTGCGCCGCCTGCGCCGACGCGACCG
>NZ_KV824301.1:0-6214 GCF_001816045.1 Kytococcus sp. HMSC28H12 | reverse complement strand
CGGCACCCCCACGGGGGTGCCGGCCTCCGGCATGTGGTGCGTCAGGCCGTGCGGGTGGCGGCCACACCCGCAGCGGGGCTGACGCCGGTGGTCGCCTCGTCGCGCGCGGTCTCCTTCTGGCCGTGGCGACCGAAGCCGCGGTTGCGGGCCAGACGGTCCACGACCTGCGCGATGGCGCCGTCGCCGGTGACGTTGGTGGCCGTGCCGAAGGAGTCGATGGCGATGTAGGTGGCGATCATCAGGCCCACCTGGGCCTCGTTGAAGCCGAGGTTGCTCTCCATGAGCGCCACGGCGGCCATGACCGCACCACCGGGCACACCGGGGGCGGCGATCATCATGATGCCCAGCAGCAGGATGAAGCCGACCATCGTGCCGGGGTGCACCTCCATGCCCGAGAGCATCATCACGGCCATGGAGAAGCAGGTGAGCTTCACCGTGGAGCCGGCCAGGTGGATGGTGGCGCACAGTGGCACCACGAAGGAGGCCACCGGCTCGGAGACGCCGTTCTTCAGGCTCTGGCGCAGGGTCACCGGGATGGTGGCCGCCGACGAGGAGGTGCCCAGGGCGGTGGCGTAGGCCGGGAGCATGTTCTTGAGCAGCACCAGCGGGTTGCGCCCCGACACGGCGCCGGCCACGCCGAACTGCATGAGCAGCAGCGCCACGGTGAGCGCGAAGACCAGGAGGATCACGCCGGAGAAGGTGGTGATGACGTTCCACACCTCGCCCGCGGCGGTCATGTTCAGGAAGACGCCGAAGATGTAGACCGGCAGCAGCGGGATGATGATGCCGCTGATGACCTTGTTGACGATCTCGCGGAACTCCTCGAAGCCGCGCTGCAGGGTGTCGCCCTTGATCATGGTCATGCCGACGCCGACGGTGAAGGCCAGCAGCAGGGCGGTCATGACGCCGAAGGCCGGGTCCATCTCGATCTCGAACCACGGTGCCAGCAGCGCGTCCTCCGGGTTGCCCAGCTGGGGGGTCGAGCGGCCGCGCAGCAGGTCCGGCAGCACGGCCGAGCTCACGGCGTAGCCGAGGAAACCGGCGAACAGGGTGGAGCCGTAGGCCAGGGCGGCGGTGAGGGCCAGCCACTTGCCGGCGCCGCGGCCGAGCTCGCCGATGGCCGGGGCGATGAGGCCCAGGATGATCAGCGGGATCACGAAGCCGAGGAAGCTGCTGAACAGGCCGTTGAAGGTGGCCACCGTGCGGGTGAGTGCCTCGGGGGCGATCCGGCCGACGAGGATGCCCAGCACGATCGCCAGGACGATGCGGGGCAGCAGTCCAAACCAGCGGCTGCGCGAGGGGGAGTCAGAGGTCATGGCGCGGAATGTAACCGCGGGCCGGCACGGGGCGCCCGCCGCCGCCCGGCCCGTCCACCGATCGCAACCGAGTTGTGACCCGTCACCCTCCGGGGGCCGGGGGTGGCGCCGGCGAGGGCAGGTCCTAGAGGTACGGCTGGAGGGCCTTCGGCACGGCGTAGGCGGCGGCGCTCACGGCCACCAGGCCCATCACCACCACGAACGAGTGCGCTGCCACGCGGTGGCGGAAGGGCTTCAGCGCCGGCACCGTGTGAATGGCCACGATCGGCATGAGGTACAGGTAGGCCGCCATGACCGGGCCCGAGAGCGCCTCGATGATGTCCAGGATGGTCGGGTTGAGCACGGCCGCCAGCCACGCGGTGAGGCCGTAGACCCCCGCGATGCCCAGGTCCAGCGTCCGGTCGCCGATCCGCTCGCGCCGGTCCACCAGGGCGCGCACGAGGCCGCGCCCGCCCTCCGCGGCACCGAGGTAGTGGCCGAAGAAGGAGGACGCGATGGCCGCCACGGCGATGATCGGGCCGGCCCACAGGAAGAACGCGTTGTCCATCTCCTTGGCCAGGTAGGACAGCACCGAGAGGTTGGAGCCCTCCGCGCGCTCCAGGCCGTCGGGCCCCAGAGCGAGCACGCTGGACCAGACGAAGGCCATGGTGAACACGGTGAGCAGCGTGGCGGTGCGTCGCAGGATCTGGGAGGCCTTGGCGGCGGCGCGGTCACCCTGCTCGGTCTGCATGCTCAGCGAGAACTGCGAGATGGCCGCCGAGTGGTTGAACGCGAACACCAGCGTGGGCACCAGCATCCACAGCGTGGTGCCGAAGTCGCCCTCGGGCATCCACTGGAAGGCCCCGGGGCGCCAGTGCGGCACGAGCAGCAGCGTGGAGACCGCCAGCAGGGCGATGAGCGGGTACACCAGGGCCTGGGTGACGGCCATCACCAGCTTCTGGCTGGTGAGGACCGCCGCCATCATCAGGCCCACCAGCACCAGCGAGAGCAGCCACCGCGGCGGGGAGGCCAGGCCCAGCTGGTGGACCATGAAGTCGTCCACGGTGTTGGTGAGCGCCACCGCGTAGATGAGCACGATGGGGTAGAAGCACAGCCAGTACAGCACCGTCACCAGGGTGCCCGGCACCTCGCCGAAGTAGCCGCGGGCGAGCTCGGTGATGTCCTTGCCCTTCTCCGGGGCGGCGCAGATGAGGCGTGAGAGGGCCCGGTGCGCGAAGTAGGTCATCGGCCCGATGAGCAGGGTGCCCACCACCAGCGGGGCCAGCGAGGTGGAGCCGGCGTTGAGCGGTAGGAAGAGGATGCCGGCCCCCACCGCCGTGCCGAAGAGACTGATCACCCACGCCGTGTCGGCGCCGGTCCAGCGTCCGGGGGCGCCGTCGGGGTGGGGGCCCCGGGCGGCTCGGGTGGGCGTGGACGGTCCTGCGGAGGGGGACATGGGTCCTTCCGGGCGGGGGTGGGGACCTCGCGACCCTAGCCGTTGGCCCCGGCGTCCGGCACCTCCGCGGCGTGTCGACCGGGGCCGGCCCGCGCGGTCAGTCGCCGATGGTGTCCTTGGCGCGGCGCACGATCTGCGGGTCGGGCTCGCCGACGATGTCGTGGTCCTTGCCCTCGTACTCGAACTGGCTGAGGAAGTAGCGCATGGCGTTGATGCGCCCGCGCTTCTTGTCGTTGGACTTGATGGTGATCCACGGCGCCCAGTCGGTGTCGGTGCGGGCGAACATGTCCTCCTTGGCCGCGGTGTAGGAGTCCCACTTGTCCAGGGAGGCGAGGTCCATGGGGGAGAGCTTCCAGCGGCGCACCGGGTCGATCTGGCGGATGGCGAAGCGGGTGCGCTGCTCGTGCGCGGTGACCGAGAACCAGAACTTGGTGAGGGTGGTGCCGGCGTCGGTGATCATCTTCTCCAGCTGCGGCGCCTGCTGCATGAACTGCTCGTAGTCGGGGCCGTTGGTGAAGTTCATGACACGCTCCACGCCGGCGCGGTTGTACCAGGAGCGGTCGAAGAAGACGATCTCGCCGGCGGTGGGGAAGTGGTTGACGTAGCGCTGGAAGTACCACTCGCCGCGCTCGCGCTCGCTGGGCTTGTTGAGCGCCACCACGCGGGCGAAGCGTGGGTTGAGGTGCTCCATGAAGCGCTTGATGGTGCCGCCCTTGCCGGCGGCGTCGCGGCCCTCGAACACGAGGATGTGGCGCGAGCCGGACTTCTGCGTCCAGTTCTGGAACTTGATGAGCTCGACCTGCAGCAGGTACTTCTCGACGTCGTAGTCCTCGCGCGTCATGCGCTCGTCGTACGGGTAGTTCTCCCGCCAGGTCTCGACCGCCTTGCCGCCCGGATCGATGAGGTCGGGGTCCGACCCCTGGTCGTCCCGGACGGTGTAGCCCTCCGCGGAGAGGCGGTCGATGTACTCGCGCAGTTCCATCTGCATGGGTGCAACATAGCCGCAGCACATGACCGTGAGGTGAACGGCCGTGCCCGGGACGCCTACGGTTGCCCCATGCAGCACCCGACGCCCGCCGATCTCCCGGTCCTGGCGGTCCACGCACACCCCGACGACGAGACCCTCGCCACCGGTGTGGCCCTGGCCACCCTGGCCGAGCGGGGCCACCCGGTGCACGTGCTCACCTGCACCCTGGGGGACCACGGCGAGGTGATGGTGCCGGGACTCCAGCACCTGGAGGGCACCGAGGCGCTCGCGCCGCACCGCCGCGGTGAGCTGGCGGCGGCGGCGGAGGCACTGGGCGTGCAGGTGCGGGTGCTGGGCGAGGAGCCGGGTCGGCCCGACCCGGCGGCGGCGCTCTTCCGCGACTCGGGCATGGCCGGCAGCCCCGAGGCCGCCCACCCGCGGGCCCTGGTGAACGCCGACCGGTCCGCGCTGGCGGCGCTGGTCCGCGAGGAGGTCGAGCGCACCGGCGCCCGCATCGTGCTCACCTACGACGAGACCGGGGGCTACGGCCACCCCGACCACGTGGCCGTGCACCGCGCCACCGTGGCCGCCGTGCGCTCCCTGCCGGCCGAGACCCGTCCCGAGCTGTACGCCGCCGTGACCCCACGGTCCTGGGAGGCCGAGGGGCGCCGCTGGGTGGCCGACCACGTGGACCCCGTGGAGCCCACCGGCTCCTTCCGGGGCCGGCCCACCGAGGGCGTCGTCGTGCCCCGCCCGGAGGGACCGGACCCCGAGCACCCCCGCGAGGTCGACGCCTGGGCCAGTGGGGTGCGCCCCGACGAGGACGTCACGCACGAGGTGCACGGCACCCCCTCGAGCCTGGCGGCCGTCTCCGCCGCCCGCCGTGCCCACGCCACCCAGGTGACCGAGCACGACGGGTGGTGGGCCATGACCAACCTCGTGGCACACCGGGCGGCCCCGGCCGAGGGCTACTCGCGGCTCGACCCGGCATCGGGGCGGGTCGTGACCGGCGACAGCGACCTGCGGGCCCCGCTGGCCGGCCCCATGGCCGACCGGGACGCCTTCCGGGCCGCGATGTCCGCGCTGCCCACCGGGGTGACGGTCCTCACCACCCGCTGGGGGTCCGGGGTGCACGCCATGACCGCCAACGCCGTGGTGCCGGTCTCCCTGCACCCGGTGCTGCTGGGGATCCTCGTGGACAACGCGGCGCGCTTCGGCGAGGCCGTGCACGCCTCGGGGGTGTTCGCCGTGAACGTGCTGCCGGCCTCCGCCCGCCGCCACGGGGAGTGGCTGTCCACGCCCGGCCGCCCGGTGGTGGGCCAGCTCGACCGGGTGCCGACCTACTCTGGTCCGATGACCGGACTGCCCCTGCTCACCGAGGCACTCGCCACGGCCGAGTGCCGCGTGGTGCACCACGTCGTGCTGGGTGACCACACGCTCTTCGTCGGCCTCGTGGAGGGTGTGGGCGACGGGCGCGCGGACGGGGTCGACGACACCGACCCGCTGCTCTTCCACCGCGGCCGCATGCGGGGCACCCGGTGACGGCGCCCGCGCCGCGCGGGCAGGGAACCCGCTGGCAGGGCGTGGCCTCCACCGTCTTCCTGCTGGTCGGCCTGCTCGCCCTGGTCTACCTCGCGCTCGTGCTGGTGGTGGGGCGCACCACGCCGCGCCAGCTCGTCGTCGGCGGCACGGACGTGAGCCGCCTGTCGCACGAGCGTGCCCACCGGACCCTGCAGGAGGAGGCCGACCGCCTGGACCGGGAGCCGATGACAGTGGTCGTCGACGGTCGCCCGCACCGCATCGCCGCCTCCGAGCTGGGCCTGGGCCACGACGTGGACGCCAGCCTCGAGGGCACCACGGGACGCACCTGGGACCCGCGCGACCTGTGGGTGCGCGCCACCGGCGAGGTGCACCGCGACTGGGTGGTCACGGTGGACGAGTCCCGCCTGCGGGAGCGGCTGGGGCGGCTCTCCCAGGAGGTGGGCACCCCGGCCCGGGACGCCTCGGTGCGCCTGGAGGGCACCGAGACCGTGGTGACCGAGGCGCGCACCGGCCGGGGGCTCGACGTGCGCGGGACCGCCGAGGCGGTGGGTGACGCCTGGCCCGCCACGCGCCGGGTGGACGCGCGGATCCGGGAGCAGCGGCCTGCCGTGACCACGCGGCAGGTGCGGGAGTTCGCCGACCGCGTGCTCGGCCCGGCCCTGTCCGGCCCGGTGACCCTCGTGGCCACCCCGGACGCGGCCGAGCCGTCGCCCGACCCGACGGCCTCGCCCTCGGGCGACGCCCCGCAGGAGGACGTCCCGCCCCACGAGCAGCCGGTCGTGCTCTCGCGCGAGGTCCTCGCCTCGATGCTGTCCGTCGGCGGGGAGGGCGGACGCCCCTCCCTGGAGGTCGACGCCTCGCGCTGGGTGGAGGAACTCGACGCGGGCCACCCGCTGGCCGACCGGCCGGCCCGCGACGCCCGGCTGGTGACCGGCGACATGGACAGCGCCACCC
>NZ_KV824300.1:0-3163 GCF_001816045.1 Kytococcus sp. HMSC28H12 | reverse complement strand
CTGGACCCGCCCCGCCCCCCTCCTCGTCGCCCGGGAGTCCCATGGCCGCCCCGCCCCGCCCGATGAGCATCCTGCTCGCGGGCCACTGCCGTTCGGCCATCGCCCTGCCGTTCGCCGGGGGGCTGGAGGCCATCACCTGGCACCTCGCCCGCGGGCTCGTGGCGCGCGGCCACCGGGTGACCCTCTTCGGCGCGCGCGGCTCGGACTGCGGGCCACAGGTTCAGGTGGTGAGGCCGGAGGACCTGGGCGTGCACGTGGACCCGGTGGCGCCGTGGGACGAGACCCGGGCCGACGTCAACCGCGCCTTCAAGCGGCTGGCCGAGCACGTGCCCACGCTGGACGTGGACCTGGTGCACAACAACAGCCTCAACCCCACGCTGCTGGAGCACGACCTGGGGCGCCCCGTGGTCACCACGCTGCACACCCCGCCGCTGCTGCCGATGATGCACGCCTTCCGCCGCCGCCCGCCGGCGCCGGGGAGCGTGAACGCGGTGAGCGCCTTCACCGCCCGCCAGTGGGGTCCGGTGGTGGACGCCTCGGTGGTGCACAACGGCGTGGACGCCGACCTGTGGCCGGCGGGCCCGGGCGGGGGCGGGTTGGTCTGGTTCGGGCGGCTGGTGCCGGAGAAGGGGCCGGACGTGGCCGTCGCGATGGCGCGCCGGCTGGGGATGCCGCTGCGCCTGGTGGGGCCGGTGAGCGACCGGGCGTGGTTCTCCGACCACTTGGAGCCGATGCTGGGCGGGGACGTGGAGTACCTGGGGCACCTGCGCACCTCGGAGCTGGCCGAGGTGGTGGGCTCCAGCGCGGCCACCCTGGCGACCCCGCTGTGGGACGAGCCGTTCGGGCTGGTGGCGGCGGAGTCCGGGGCGTGCGGGACACCCGTGCTGGGGCTGGCGCGGGGTGGCCTGCAGGAAGTGGTGACCCCGGAGGTGGGCCGGCTGGTGACGCCCGACGCCTGGGAGGAGCAGGTGCACGCAGCCGCCGAGGAGGTGCTGGCGCTGGACCGCGCGGACGTGCGCCGCCGGGTGGAGCGCGACTTCTCCATGGACACGATGGTGGCCGAGCACGAGGCGCGCTACGCCCGGCTGCTGCAGGCCAGCGCGCACCTGAAGGCGGTGCGGTGAGCACCCGCCGGCACCCGGTGCGCGTGCTCAGCCTGCCCGCCGGCCACGCGTACGTGCGCAGCGTGCTGGCCGGCGCGTCTGGGGTGGAGCTGCTGCCCGACCCACCCGTCCCCGGGGCACCGGCCGGGCAGTGGTGGCCCTCACCGGCCTGGGACCCGCAGTGGGTGCGGGCGCACCGCACGGAGGTGGACCTGGTGCACGTGCACTTCGGCTTCGAGCACCTCGCGCCCGCCCAAGTGGCCGACTGGACCGACACCCTGCGCCGGGTGGGCCTCCCACTGGTGGTCACGGTGCACGACCTGGACCTGCCGCACGCGGTGGAGCAGGACGACCACCGCGCCCGGGTGCGCCTGCTGGTGGAGGCGGCCGATGCCGTGCTGACGCTCACGCCCGGCGCGGCCGACCGCATCGAACGGGCGACCGGGCGGCGGGCGGTGGTGGTGCCGCACCCGGCGATGGAGCCGCGCGAGCACATCGAGGAGGCGGTGCGTGCACCGCGCCCGGAGGGGCCCGTGCTCGTGGGGGTGCACCTGAAGTCCCTGCGCGCCAACGCCGGCCGGACCCGCCTGCTCGACGGGCTGCTGGCCGCTACCGACGCCCTGGGCCCGGCCGCGTGCCGGCTGGAGGTGACGCTGCACCGCGAGCTGCTGCGCCCGGGGGTGGCCGGGGACGTGGCCGCCTGGGTGCGGGACGCCCCCGAGCGGGTGGACGTGCGCGCCGTGGACCCGTTGGACGACGCGGCGTTCAGCACCTACCTGCAGCACCTGGACGTCTCCGTGCTGCCGCACCGGTGGGGCACGCACTCCGGCTGGGTGGAGCAGTGCCACGACCTGGGCGTGGTGCCCCTGGCACCCAGCGTGGGCCACCTGGCTGAGCAACGCGTGGAGCACCTGTGGGCGTGGGAGGGAGAGCGGCCCGAACCGGCCTCGCTGCGGACGGCTCTGGAGGGCGCGGTGACCGCGGCGCGGGCCGGGCGGTCGGCGGAGCAGGCACGCGCCTGGGCCGACCACCGGGCCCGGGAGACCGAGGCGGTGGGGCGTGCCCACGTGGCGGTGTACGAGCAGGTGGTGGACGAGCAGGCGGCACGGGACCGTGCCGCGCGGGAGGCGTCGTGAACGGGCAACAGGGCACGGGAACGGGTGTGGACGAGGGGCGCCGCCGCCACTACGGGGGCTTCTACGGCATCGAGGAGGTGCCCGACGGCCCGGTGGGGATGGTGCACGGCAACTGCCAGGCCGAGTCGCTGCGGGTGCTGCTGGAGTTGGCCGACCCCGCGCGCACGTGGGTGCGGGTCCCCCCGGTGCACGAGCTGACCGCCGAGGACCTGCCCCACCTGGACCGGTTGCTGGCCCGCACCACGGTGGTGGTCACCCAGCCGGTGCGCGACGACTACCGCGACCTGCCGCTGGGCACCGCGCAGGTGGTGGCCCGGGCGGCGCGCGGCGCGCAGCACGTGATGGCGCCGATCGTGCGCTACCGCGGTCTGCACCCGCAGCAGCGGCTGGTGCGGGGCCCCGGCCTGCCGGACCCGCCCCTGGTGCCCTACCACCACACGGGGGCCGTCGCCCGGGCCGCCGGGCTGGCCGACCCGCTCCCGGGAGCCGATGCGGTGCGTGCGGTGGCGCAGGCGTCACTGGCCGAGCTGCGGCGCCGGCAGGAGGCCGCCGGGGCGGTGCCGGTGGACGACCTGCTGGTGGGCGCCGGCGCGCGGGCCACGAACACCATCAACCACCCGGGCAACCCGGTGCTCATGGGCCTGGCGCAGCGCGTGGCCGAGCGGGTGGGGGCCGGGGCGGTGCCGGACCCGGGGCGCGAGCTGCTGCGCTCGGTGTTCGCCCCGGTGACCGCCACCACCCTGGACGCGCTGGGACTCGAGGGCGAGCCACGCGATGACTGGCTGGTGGACGGGCGGGCAGTGCCCGACGAGGAGGTGGTGGCCACCCAGGCCGCGTGGCTGCGCGCGAACCCGCGGGTGCTGGCCGCCTGTGCGCGGGCGGTCCGCGACGACCTGCTGCTCGCTGGGGTGGTGGGCCGGCCGC
>NZ_KV824299.1:0-1725 GCF_001816045.1 Kytococcus sp. HMSC28H12 | reverse complement strand
CGCCGCAGCCCTGGCCCGCGCCCACGGTGTGCCGCCGGCCGCCGTCCGGGAGGGGCTGCGCGCCTTCCGCGCCGACCCGCACCGCATGGAGACCGTGCTCGTGGCCGAGGGCGTCACCTGGGTGGACGACTCCAAGGCCACCAACCCGCACGCCGCCGCCGCGGCGCTCACGGCCTCGTCCAGCATCGTCTGGGTGGCCGGGGGAGACCTCAAGGGTGCCGACGTGGACGGGCTGGTGGCCGACGTGGCCGACCGTCTCAAGGCCGTGGTGGTGCTGGGCAAGGACGCCGACGCCGTCGCCGGCGCCGTGGCCCGCCACGCCCCGCAGGTGCCGGTGGACCGGGTGACCGGCACCGAGCCGGAGCAGGCCATGGCCGATGCGGTGTCCGCCGCCTCCGCGCGCGCCGGAGTCGGCGACCTCGTGCTGCTCTCGCCCGCCGCGGCCTCCATCGACATGTTCTCCGACTACGGCCAGCGCGGCGACCTGTTCGCCCGCGAGGTGCGCCGCCTGCACGGCGGGGACGGGCAGGTCCCCCTCGATGGCTGAGGGCGCCCACCCGTTCGACGCGGGGCGCCGCCAGGCCCTCAAGGAGTGGCTCGACCGTCCCGTGACCGTGGCCCGCCTGGCCGTGCTGGCACCGCTGGCGCTGCTCGTCATCGGCCTGGTGATGGTGTTCTCCGCCTCGTCGGTGTCGGCCTACACCGAGAGCGGGTCGGTCTACGCCGAGCTCGTCAAGCAGGCCACCTTCGCCGGCCTCGGACTGGTGGGGGCCACCGTGCTCGCGCTGCTGCCCGTGGCCTGGCTCCGCCGCCTGGCCTTCCCGGCCCTGGTGGGCACGGGGGCCCTGCAGGTACTGGTGTTCACGCCGCTGGGCGTGGCGGCCAAGGGCAACCGCAACTGGATCATGATCGGCGGCCAGACGATGCAGCCCTCGGAGCTGCTCAAGCTCGGGCTGGTGCTCGGCGGTGCCTTCCTGCTCGCCCACAAGGTGCCCCGCCTGCGCGAGCTGCTCCACCTCGTGGTGCCGTTCGTGGTGCCGGTGGTGGCGGGCTGCCTGGGGCTGGTGCTCGCGGGCCGCGACCTCGGGTCCGCGCTGGTGCTGCTGGCCATCGCGGTGGGCATGCTGTGGGTGGCCGGGGTGTCCCTGGTGTGGATGGGGGGAGGCCTCGCCGCGGCCGCCCTGCTGGCGGTGGTCCTCGCGGTCACCTCGCCCAACCGCATGGCCCGCATCGCGGTGTGGCTCAACGACTGCTCCAGCGCCCAGCAGGAGAACTGCTACCAGAAGGTGCACGGCGAGTACGCCCTGGCCGACGGCGGCTGGTGGGGCGTCGGTCTGGGGGCCAGCCGCGAGAAGTGGTTCTACCTGCCCGAGCCGCACAACGACTTCATCTTCGCCGTCATCGGTGAGGAGCTGGGCATGCTCGGTGCCTGCCTGGTGATCGGGCTGTTCGCCGTCATCGGGTACGTCTGCTACCGCGTCATCGCCGGCACGCGCGATACCTTCGTGCGCATCGCGACGGCCGGCATCATGGCCTGGCTGCTCGGCCAGGCGATGGTGAACATCGGCTCGGTCATCGGCCTGCTGCCCATCATCGGGGTGCCGCTGCCGCTGGTCTCCTCCGGTGGCTCGGCGCTCGTGGCGGCGCTCTGCGCAGTGGGGGTGCTCGTGGCCTTCGCCCGCGACCAGGTGCCGGGCGCCCGCCGCCTCGGTGCCCCGGCCCGCC
>NZ_KV824298.1:0-7348 GCF_001816045.1 Kytococcus sp. HMSC28H12 | reverse complement strand
GGGCTCGCACCCCAGCGGGGTGCGAGCCCTCCGTGCGTCCCGGGAGGTGCCGGCCTCAGCCCTCCACGCGCTTGAGCTGCGCCGACATGTGGCTGGTGAGGGGGTGACCGCCGTAGGCCATGTCCATCACCCACATGAGGTCGCCGTTCACCAGGCCGTAGAGCCGCTTGGCCGCGGTGTACTCCGCGGCGCCCGCCGTGCGCAGGATGCCGTCGGTGGCCAGCTCGATGCTGGGACGCTCCGGGTGACGCTGGCCGAAGTACTGCTCCACGTAGCCGGTGGGGTGGGCCAGGAGCAGCACGAACTCGCCGTCCTCCCCCTCGGGGCGCCAGAAGCCGCTCTCCACGGCGAGGACCTCCCCGGGGCGCCCGTCCTCGTCGAGCATCCACGCACGGCTGGTCCAGGTGATGTAGTCCTGCCCGTCGTGGGTGGCCACGAGCTCCTGGCCGAAGTTGCCCGACTCGCGGTCGGGGTAGCCGACCACACCGGCGCCCTCCCAGCGGCCGAGGAGCCAGGCCAGCGGGGCCAGGCGGGGGGACATGTCGGGGTCGATGGTGAAGACCATGGCGCTCCTGCGTGACGGGGTGGGCGGGTGGGCCGTCGATCAGGCGAGGACCGGGCCCAGCATCGCGGACAGGCCCGCAACGATACCCGTGAGCGCCACACTCACGAGCCCCGCGACGACGCCCCCGGAGGCACCGCTGGCCACCGCGGGCAGGCGCAGCAGCACCAGCCGGGTGGCCTGCGAGACGGCCGGCGCCACGAGCGCCGCCCCCACGAGGAGCACCCGACCGGCACCGCTCAGGTGCTGCCAGCCGCCGAGCAGCAGGGCGGCTGCGGTGGCCACGGCCGCGCCCCCTGCCCAGGCCCACCACCGGCGCGTCGGCAGGAGGGCGTCACCGACGGCGGTGACCAGCACTCCGAGGGCAGCCACGGCCACGGTGCCCGGCCCGGACCAGCCCCAGAGGAAGCCGGCCACCACCACGAGGACGGCGAACACCTCCGCGGTGAGCACGTCCACCACACGCGGCCGGCCGTCGCCGCGCCACACCTGGTGCGCCAGGGAGGCCCACACCCCACCGGCCACCGGCAGTGCCCACCACACCGAGACCCCGAAGGCCCGGTCGTCGAGGCGACTGGTCAGGGCCGCGGCCACGGCCAGCGCCACCACGACGAGCAGCACCGCGACGGTCCCGCGCGGGGCGGGCAGGTCCAGCATCCGGCCCCAGCCCAGGGCCACCGCCGCACCGACGACGGCGGCCACGGCCGTCGTGAGCAGGGGCTCCCCGCCCCACGCCGTGAGGGCCAGGGTCGAGGCCGTGGCCCCGGCGGCCAGGGCAGCCGTCACGCGCCCGCGCTCGGCAGGGGCGCCGGCATCTCCGGGGAGCGGGGCCTGGGACGGCACGGGGACCTCCAAGGGGGCGGCACGGGGAACGGGTGCGGGAACGGGGCCGGGCGCCCCGCTGCCCGTAACCTACGGCACTGCCCCCCGTCCTCACGGTTCGTCCCGGAGGCGGCGTCCGCCCGGCCCCGACGCTCGACGCGCTCGGCCCGCGGGAGGCCCCCCTCCGCGCCGCGGGCGACCCGGGTCACCGCATCCAGCCCCGCCGGTGACGCGGCGCCGTGGTGGAATGGACCAATGTCGCCGGACCTGACACACCGCCCCGCCGAGACTCTCACCGACGCCGAGCTGCAGGCCGTGGCCGAGCTGGCACGCCGGGCCGGGCGGGCCGACGGGGTCGACCCCCTCAACGAGGAGTCGCTGCTGGCGCTGCGCCACCGCACCCCGGGGCGCACCCACGTGCTGGCCACCGAGGGGGACCGTCTCGTGGGCTACGGCACCCTCGCCCACGGGTCCGCCGAGGTGGTGACCGACCCGGAGGTGCGCCGCGCCGGCCTGGGCGGCAGCCTCCTGGACGCCCTGCGCGAGGTGGACCCGCAGCTGCGCCTGTGGGCCCACGGGGACCTGGACGGGGGCCGGCGCCTGGCCGCGTCCCGCGACCTGGTGCCGCTGCGGTCCCTGTGGCGGATGGAGCGGCCCGTCGCCGGGGAGTTCTCCGAGCTGCCGCCGGTGCGGCTGCCAGAGGGGGTCTCGGTGCGCGCCTTCGAGCCCGGCCGGGACGACGCGGCCTGGCTGCGCCTCAACGCCCGGGCGTTCGCCGACCACGCCGAGCAGGGGCGGATGACGCAGGAGGACCTCACCGCCCGCACCGAGGAGGGCTGGTTCGACCCCGCCGGCTTCCTGCTCCTGGTGGACGAGCAGCACGAGGGCGAGCTGGTGGGCTTCCACTGGACCAAGGTCGACGAGCTGCCCGTCGGCGAGGTGTACGTGGTGGGCGTGGACCCCGACCGGCAGGGTGAGGGCCTGGGTCGGGCGGCGACCCTCGTGGGCCTGCACCACCTGGCCGGGCAGGGCGTGGAGACCGTGGAGCTCTACGTGGACGGCGACAACGAGGCAGCGGTGAGCACCTACGGCCGGCTCGGGTTCGAGCGTGCCGCGGTGGACGTGCAGTACGGCCCCGCCGCCTGAGGGGCCGGCAGCGCACCGCCGGGCCCTCCTACGATGGGCGGCATGGTGGACTCGACAGCTCCTGGAGCGGACTCACCCCAGGAGCACGACCCCGGAGCCCCGTCGACGCAGCGAAGGGGCTCCCGCATCATCCACCCCCCTCGGCCCCGGGCGGTGCACACGGTCCCAGGTGCGGACGGGGACCTCCCCGCCGACCGCTTCCTCGAGCGTGAGACGAGCTGGCTGCAGTTCAACGAGCGGGTCCTCGAGCTCGCGGCCGACCGCACCATCCCCCTGCTGGAGCGCGTGCGCTTTCTGGCGATCTTCGCCCGCAACCTCGACGAGTTCTTCATGGTGCGCGTCGCCGGGCTCCAGCGGCGCATCGCCACCGGCTTGGCGGTCCGCACCCCCTCCGGCCAGGACCCCCACGAGGTGCTCGCGACCGTGGGCCGCTGCGCGCACGCTCTCATGGACGAGCACGCGCGCCTCCTCCACGACGACGTCCTGCCGGCCCTGGACCGGGAGAACGTGCGGGTGGTGCGCTGGGAGGAGCTCGCGGCGCACGAGAAGCAGTACTTCGAGGACCTCTTCGTGGAGCAGGTCTACCCCGTGCTCACCCCGCTCGCGGTGGACCCCGCCCACCCCTTCCCGTACATCTCCGGCCTCTCGCTGAACCTCGCCGTCACCCTCACCGACCCCCGGACCCTCAGCGACCACTTCGCCCGGGTGAAGGTCCCCCCGGCCCTCCCCCGGCTGCTGCGCGTCTGCCACGGGCTCGGGGTCCACGAGAGCGACGAGGTGCTGGTCCGCTCGGAGTCGGGCATCCGCTTCCTGCCCATCGAGGACCTCATCGGGGCGCACCTGTCCCTGCTCTTCCCCGGCATGGAGGTGCGCTCGACCTACACCTTCCGGGTCACGCGCAACGAGGACCTGGCCCTGGACGAGGACGGGTCGGAGAACCTCCTCCCCGCCCTGGAGCGCGAGCTCACCCGCCGGCGCCAGGGCCCCCCGGTCCGGTTGGAGACCGAGGCGTCGATGACCCCCGAGGTGCTCTCGATGCTGAAGCGGCAGCTCCGCGTGGCCGGCCCGGACGTGTACGTCCTCCCCGGCCCACTGGACCTGCGGGGCCTGGAGACGCTGGCCGACCTGCACCTGATGCCCCTGCGCTGGCCGGTGATGCAGGCGCACACCCACTCCGACCTCGCGCCCGTGGAGAGCGCCACCGAGGTCGACGTGCTGAGCGCGATGCGGGACCGCGACGTGCTGCTGCACCACCCCTACGACTCGTTCAGCACCTCCGTGCAGCGCTTCCTCGAGCAGGCCGCCGCCGACCCCGACGTGCTGGCCATCAAGCAGACCCTCTACCGCACCAACGGAAACTCGCCCATCATCGGCGCCCTGGTGGACGCGGCCGAGGCCGGCAAGCAGGTGCTCGCGGTGGTGGAGATCAAGGCCCGGTTCGACGAGGAGAACAACATCAGCTGGGCGCGTGAGCTGGAGCGCGCCGGGGTGCACGTGGTCTACGGCCAGGTGGGGCTCAAGACGCACGCCAAGGTGTGCCTCGTGGTGCGCCAGGAGCGTGGCGGGCTGCAGCGCTACGCCCACGTGGGCTCCGGCAACTACAACCCCGGGACGGCCCGGGTGTTCGAGGACCTCGGCCTGCTCACCTGCGACCCCGAGGTCACCGAGGACGTGACCCGTCTGTTCAACCAGCTCTCCGGGATTGCCCCCGGGGCCCGTTTCTCCCGGCTGCTGGTGGGTCCCCACACGGCCCGCACGGGCGTGCTGGAGCTGGTGGAGCAGCAGTGCGCGCGCGCCCGGGCGGGGCACCGGGCCCGCGTCCGCCTCAAGGGCAACGGGCTGGTGGACCAGGAGGTCGTCGACGCGCTCTACCGGGCCTCTGGGGCCGGGGTGGAGGTGGACCTGTGGGTGCGCGGCATCTGCACGGTGCGCCCCGGCCTGCCCGGCCTCAGCGAGAACATCCGCGTCCGTTCGATCGTGGGGCGGCTGCTGGAGCACAGTCGCGCGCTCGTGGTGGGGGTCCCGGGCGACCCGCACAACCCGGTGCGCGCCTTCATCGGGTCGCCGGACATGATGCCGCGCAACCTGGACCGGCGGGTGGAGGCGATGGTGCGGCTGCAGGACGTGGACCACGTGCACCACGTG
This sequence comes from Kytococcus sp. HMSC28H12, assembly GCF_001816045.1. Taxonomy (NCBI): domain Bacteria; kingdom Bacillati; phylum Actinomycetota; class Actinomycetes; order Micrococcales; family Kytococcaceae; genus Kytococcus; species Kytococcus sp. HMSC28H12. The sequence continues at coordinate 2,673 of NZ_KV824298.1, read as the reverse complement.
GACTGGCTGTTCGACACCGCCTTCGCGCCCGACACCGCCTGCTGGGAGCTCGACGGCGACGGCCTGTGGACCCGACGACACACCGACGGCGAGGGACGTCCCCTGAAGGAGATGCACTTCGAGATGGAGAAGCACTACACCCGCGCACGCAAGGAGAGCCGCCGATGACCCGCGAACGCGTCGTCCAGGCCGCCGGCGCCGTGCCCTGGCGCCGGCGCCGTGGTCGCCTGCAGGTGGCGATGGTGCACCGGCCCCACTACGACGACTGGAGCTGGCCCAAGGGCAAGCTGGACCCCGGCGAGCTGCTGCCGTGGACGGCCGCCCGCGAGGTGGCCGAGGAGGCCTCCCTGCAGGTGAGCCTGGGCCTGCCGCTGCCCACCGCCCGCTATCGGATGCCGAGCGGCGGCGTGAAGCAGGTGCACTACTGGGCCGGCCGGGTCACCGGCGACCTGGGCGACCTGCAGCACGAGGTCGACGAGGTGGCCTGGCTGTCCCCGGACCAGGCCCGGCGCCGCATCAGCTACCCCCACGACCGCGAGCAGCTGGACCGGCTGCTGGAGCTGGACGACCACGGCATGCTGGACACCTGGGTGCTGGTGGTGCTGCGCCACGCCCTGGCCCTGGAGCGCCGCCGCTGGGACGGCCCGGACTGGGAGCGACCCCTGGTGCCCCGCGGCTTCGAGGACGCCAAGGTGCTGGCCACCACGCTGCAGGCCTTCGGGGTGGACCGCATCGTGTCCTCCCCGTCGGCCCGTTGCACCGACACGGTCGCCCCCTTCGTGGCCCTCTCCGCCCTCAAGCCGCGGCTCAAGCGGGGCCTGTCCGAGGAGGGCTTCGAGGCCGAGCCGCACAAGGCCGCCCGGCACGTGCGCAAGGCACTGGCCAAGGGGCGCAGCACGGTGCTGTGCTCCCACGGCCCGGTGCTCCCCTCGATGCTGGAGGCCGCCGCCGAGCACACCGAGCCCGGCTCCCCCGAGGAGGCCACGGTGCTGGACCTCGCGCGCACCGGCATGCGCAAGGGCGGCATGGTGGTGCTGCACGGCACCGGGCAGGGCGAGTCCGCCCGCGTGCTGGCCAGCGAGACCTGGTGAGCCCCGCGCCGCGCTCAGCGCGGTGAGTGGTGCACCTGCTGGGCGGCCTCCAGGCCGGTCAGCAGGAGGCGCTCCACGGCATCGGCGCCGTCGCCCAGCAGGAAGGGCAGCTCCTTGCGCTCGGTGGAGGAGAAGTCCTTGAGCACGAAGTCGGCCACCTCCATGCGGCCCGGCGGGCGGCCGATGCCCAGGCGCACCCGGAAGTAATCCTTGGTGCCCAGCGACCGGGTGATGGACCGCAGGCCGTTGTGCCCGCCCTCACCACCGCCCTTCTTGAGCCGCACCGCCGCGAAGTCGATGTCGAGCTCGTCGTGCAGCACCACCACGTGGTCGGGCTCGATGCGGTGGTACCGCGCGAGGGCGCTCACGGGGCCGCCGCTGACGTTCATGTAGTCCAGCGGGGTGGCCAGCACCACGCGCGGACCGGGGCGCCCGCCGGGGAAGGTGCCCAGCCGCGTCTCCGCGCTGACCGCCCTCGCCTGCTTGGCCGCCGTCAGGCGCACGCCCGCCGCCGCGGCCATCTCGGCCACCACCATCGCCCCCACGTTGTGGCGGTTGCCGGCGTAGCGCGGGCCCGGGTTGCCCAGCCCCACCACGAGCCACGGCCCCTCGTCGAGCTCCATCGGACGTCCTTCCTCGGCGGCACCCCGCCGGACACGGGTGCGGGGCCCCACCATCGTGGCAGGGCCCCGCGTCACACGGTGCGCCGGGGGACGGCGCGGCAGGTCACTCGGACTTCTCGTCCTCGCCACCCTCGGACTCGGCAGCCTCGGCGGCCTCCTCGTCGGACTCGTCGTGCTCGATGCCGGCCTCCTCCTCGGCCTCGGCGAGCTCGGCCTCCAGGGCCTCGGCGGAGATGGTCTCGGAGACGTTGACGATGGTCTCCTCCGGGTCGGTGACGAGCTCGACGCCCTCCGGCAGCTCCAGGTCGGAGGCGTGCACCAGGGTGCCGGCCTCGGCGCCCTCGACGGAGACGACGATGGACTCCGGGATGTCCAGCACAGGGGCGCTGACGGTGACGGTCGAGGTGGGCACGGAGACGACGGTCTCCGGGGCGGCCTCGCCCTCCACGTGGATGGTGACGTCCACGTCCACCTTCTCGTGGCGGTTCACGATGACGAAGTCGACGTGCTCGATGATCGGCTTGATCGGGTCGCGCTGCACGTCCTTGGCCAGCACCAGGCGGTCCTCACCGGAACCCCAGGTCAGGGTCATCAGGGCGTTGGTGTGGCGCAGGGCGATGAAGGCCTCGTGGCCCGGCAGCACGACGTGGAAGGGGCCCTCGCCGTGGCCGTAGACGACGGCGGGGATGCCGCCCTCGCGACGGACCTGGCGGGCAGCGCCCTTGCCGAAGGTGGTGCGCTCGGTGCAGTTGATCTGGATGGTCTTGCCGGCCATGTGCTCTCCTCAGGTGTTCCTCGGTGGGGTGGCGAGGGCCGCGAGGAAGACCTGCCCCGTGGAGTGCAGGGCCTGGGTTCGTCGCCGCGTCGATCACGGGCCTGCCCCTGTGGGCGGCCCCTCGCCGAAGCTCAGTGCGAGGAAGTGTAGACGCAGCGGTGGCCGGGGCCGAAATCCGGCCCCG
>NZ_KV824297.1:0-2475 GCF_001816045.1 Kytococcus sp. HMSC28H12 | reverse complement strand
GCTGCGCCCTCCCCGAGCAGCCCGGCGCCCGAGCAGTCGGGGGGGACCCCCTCGGCGCCGGAGGGTGACGCGTCCTCTGGTGACGACACCGGCGGCACGTCGGACGGGCAGTCCCCGGCCCCCTCCCAGGGTGCCTCCGAGACCCCCGCGCCGAGCGAGCCGCTGGAGCCGAGCGACCCGGAGAAGCCCGCGAACACGACCTTCCTCAAGCAGGTCGACGTGATCAAGGGCGCGATCCGCCCCAAGTCCGTGGTCTCCAACGACCGTGGCCGGGTCATCGCCAACAACATGATGTACCAGCACACGATGACGGTGTACGACGCCACCAGCCACGACCTGGTGCACACCATCAGCGACGAGGTGGACCTGGGGGAGTTCGGGCTCGAGGGCGGCACGGTGCAGGGGGCGCCGGTCGAGGCGGCGTTCAGCCAAGACGGGCAGACCGCCTACGTCACCAACTACCAGATGTACGGCAAGGGTTTCACCCCGCACGGCGACGACCTGTGCGAGAAGGGCGAGGTCACCGACCACGGGTACGTCTACGAGGTCGACGTGGAGTCCGGGACGGTCACCGGCGCCATCGAGGCCGGAGCCGTGCCCAAGTACGCGGCGCTGAGCCCCGACGAGAAGACGATGCTCGTCTCCAACTGGTGCGACTACGACCTGTCCGTCATCGACATGGAGTCCGGCAAGGAGACCGGCCGCGTCCCGCTGGGCCGCTGGGCCCGCGGCATCGCCTACGCCCCCGACGGCACGGCCTTCGCCACCGCCATGGGCACGCCGAACCTCTACCGCATCGAGAAGGGGTCCACGAAGGCGGAGGTCTTCGCCACCCCCGGACAGCGCATCCGCCACGTCGTGGTCTCGCCCGACGGGAAGTACCTCTACGTGGTGGCCTCGGGTGCCTACAAGCAGTTCGAGACCAGCCGCGTGGTCAAGCTCGACGCCGAGACCGGCAAGGTGCTGGGGCAGGTGCACACCGGCAACGAGCCGCGCTCCATGGACGTCTCGGGCGACGGGACCGCGCTCTACGTCGTGAACTACTACAGCGACACCATGAGCAAGGTGGACACCGAGACGATGGAGGAGGTCCAGGAGGTGCCCGCGGGCCACCACCCCATCGGCGTCACCTATGACGACGCCACGCACAAGGTGTGGCTGGCCAACTACACCGGCTCCATCCAGGTGTTCGACGACACCGCCACCTCCCGATGACGGCGGGCGGGACCGCTGCCGGCCCCGGCCGGCACGCCCGCGCGTGGCGGTACTTCCGGTCCACCCCGCGGTGGTGGGGGCTGGCGCTGCTCGTCCTCGTGCTGCTGGTGGCCTTCTGGCGCCTGGGCCTGTGGCAGTTCCACAACGCCACGGCCGACGGCCGTGAGCAGGCGCTCCGGGAGGCGCAGGACCGGCCCGTCGTGGCCCTGGAGGAGGTGCTCCCGGTGGGCAGCTCCTTCCCGGCCCCTGAGCGCGGACGCACCGTGACCACCAGTGGGCGCTTCACCGGCGAGCAGTTCCTCGTACCGGACCGCCGGCTGGACGGTGCGGACGGGTCGTGGGTGGTCTCCCGCTTCGAGACCTCCGCCGGCGCGAGCCTGGCCGTGCTGCGCGGCTTCGTGCCCGGGGAGCCGCCCGCGCACGCCCCGGCCCTGCCGCAGGACCTGCGCGGCCAGGTGGAGCTCACCGGCGCCCTCGAGGCGGGGGAGGCCCCCGCCGGTGCCATCGGCGGCTCGCAGGAGCGACACGACTCGGTGGACCTCGCGTGGTTGGTGAACACCTGGCCCACGCCCCTGCACAACGGCTACCTGTTCGGCGACCACGCGGACGCCGGGGGCCGGAAGCTGCCGCTGACCTCCCCGGGCATGCGGGCCGTGCCCCCGCCGCCCCCCGAGGTCTCCGGCATCGACTGGCAGAACGCCGGCTACGCCGTGCAGTGGTGGCTCTTCGCCGTCTTCGGCCTGTGGGTCGCCGTGCGCATGCTGTACGACGAGTCCCGGCAGGCGCAGGTAGCCTCGTCCCCCGAGACCCCAGACTCAGGAGAGTGACCGTGGCCCAGCCGATCATGCGACCGCACAGCGCGGACGACCCCACCATCCGCCCCAAGCTCACGGTGTGGCGGGTGCTGGCCTTCGTGGAGTCCGTCGCCCTGCTGATCCTCATCGGGGTGATGGTGGCCAAGTACGGCTTCGGCATGGACCGGCTCAGCCAGGTCTGGTCGCCCATCCACGGGTTCATCTTCATGGCCTACGCCGTGGCCACCGCCGTGCTCTGCTTCGGCCTGCACTGGGGCCTGGGCCGGATGCTGTGGATCATGCTCTCGGGCTGCATCCCCTTCTGGTCGTTCGTCATGGAGCGCACGGTCACCCGGGACGCGCGCCTGCAGGTCGACGGCCCCTTCCGCTCCACCCGCCGGGACCTGCGCGACTGAGCCCCGACACCCCGGCCAGCCACCAGCGCGCGCATCTCGGTCTCGGAGAC
>NZ_KV824296.1:0-12159 GCF_001816045.1 Kytococcus sp. HMSC28H12 | reverse complement strand
CCGACCCCCGAGGGGGTCGGCCCTTCATCGTGCTCTGCGTGGCCGCGGGGGATCAGACCTGCGCGGGCAGCTCGTCGGTGGCAGCGGCCCAGAGCTCGGAGGTCTTGGCGTTCTTGTCCAGGGTGCGGGTCACGAGGAGGGCGGCGACGCCGGCGATACCGAGGGCCAGGAGGGTGTTCTTCATACCCGCAAGCCTACGCCGTCAGGAACCCGTCGGAGAGCATGAGGTCCAGGGCCTCCTCCAGTTGGGCCGGCGCCTCGGGCGGGTACTCGCCGTAGGCGTCCAGCACCTGCTCGACCAGGGCAGGGCGCTCCACCGGGCCCTCGGCGGTGAGGTCCCACAGCAGCACCGCGGGCCCCTGGAGGACGCGCAGCGGGCCGGAGGGGAGCAGGGCCACCACCACCTCCTGCTCGCGGTCCACGAAGGCGACGTTCTCGGCACGGGCGACGGGGGGCATGGTCCGGAGACTAGCCTGCGCTGCCTCGCTCACGCCCACAGGACGCCAAAAGGCCGCCCGGCGGGTGCCGGACGGCCTTCTGGAACCGTGGAGCCTAGGGGACTCGAACCCCTAACCCTCTGCTTGCAAAGCAGATGCGCTACCAATTGCGCCAAGGCCCCCAGGGGGTGGATGGGTGGGCCTAACTGGACTTGAACCAGTGACCTCTGTCTTATCAGGACAGCGCTCTAACCGACTGAGCTATAGGCCCGTGCTGTCACGGCTTACCGTGATGCGAGGGGATACGGTACAGCACCTCGTGCGGATTGCGCCAATCGGCGCCTCAGTCCTCCACGAGGTCCACCTGCAGCCCGCCCACGAGGGCCGACATCAGGTTGTAGATGAACGCCAGGAGAGTGCCCAGGACGGTCACCACGAGGGTGTTCACCACGGCGAACACGGTGGTGAACGTGAGCACCGTCCCCAGGCCGAGCAGGTCGGTGAGTTCGGTGGCCTTCCCCTGGTCGGCCTTGGTGCCCACCAGCTCGCCCACGAGCTTGTTGACGTCGTCGAAGACGCCCAGCAGCGAGAGCGCCAGCCACAGCAGGGTGGTGCCGGCCACGATGGCCAGCCCCAACCCCACGCCGGTGAGGAAGCTCAGCTTGAGCGCCGAGCCGAGGCTCACCGAGTGCACCGTCGAGCGGCGCAGGGCCCGGCTGCCGCCATCGCCGCCACCGTAGAGGGTGCGCAGGTCGAGTCGGCGGCCACCGTCGCCCCCCGCCGATCGGCGGGAGGAGCGGCTGCGACGGGTGGGCGGGGTCTTCTGCGTCCTGCTCACGACTCGTCCTCTCCGGTGGCACCGGTGGTGCCGTCGGCCACCACGGTGGCCTCCTGGGTGGTGTCGGCGTTCTCGTCGGCCTCCGCCTCGGCGTCGGCCTGCTCCTCGGCGTGGGCGCGGGCCACGGCCACGATGTGCTCCTTCTTGCCCGGGTCGGCGAAGCGCACCCCGGAGGTGTCACGCCCAGTGAGGCGCACCTCGTCGGCGCGGCTGCGCACCACCTTGCCCGAGCTCATGACCACCATCACCTCGTGGTGGTCGCCCACCACGAGGGCGCCCACGAGGTCGCCAGCCTTCTCGGTGGCCTTGGCCACCTTGATGCCCAGGCCGCCACGGCCCTGCACACGGTACTGGTCCACGCTGGTGCGCTTGGCCATGCCGTTCTCGAACACCACGAACACCTGGGCCCCGTCGGCCTGCTCGTGCGGCACGGTGCGCATGACCAGCAGCTCGTCGTCGCCGCGGAAGCGCATGCCGGTCACACCCGAGGTGGCGCGGCCCATCGGGCGCAGCTGGTCGTCCGAGGCCCGGAAGCGCAGGCTCTGGCCCTGACGGCTCACGAGCAGGATGTCGTCCTCACCGTCCACCAGGCGCGCGCCCACGAGCTCGTCGCCCTCGCGCAGGTTCACGGCGATGAGGCCACCGGAACGCGGGGAGTCGTACTCGGTGAGGCGGGTCTTCCTGACCAGGCCGTTCTTGGTGGCGAGCACCAGGTAGGGCGCGGCCTCGTAGTCCTTGATGGCCAGCACCTGGGCGATCTTCTCGTCCGGGCCGAAGGCCATGATGTTGGCCACGTGCTGGCCCTTGGAGTCGCGCGACCCCTCGGGCAGCTCCCACGCCCGCGCGCGGTAGACGCGCCCGGCATCGGTGAAGAAGAGCAGCCACGAGTGGGTCTGGGTGGTGAAGAAGTGGTCCACCACGTCGTCGGCGCGCAGCGTGGTGCCGCGCACGCCCTTGCCGCCGCGGCGCTGCGAGCGGTAGGCGTCCACGCGGATGCGCTTGGCGTACCCACCCCGGGTGATGGTGACCACCACGTTCTCGTCCGGGATGAGGTCCTCCATGTTGACCTCGGCGTCGTTGGGCACGATCTCCGTGCGGCGCTCGTCGCCGTACTTGTCCACGATCTCGGCGAGCTCCTCACTGATGATCGTGCGCTGGCGGGCGGGCGTGGCCAGGATGTCCTGGAGGTCCTCGATGAGGGCCTGCAGGCGGTCGTGCTCGTCGATGATCTTCTGGCGCTCCAGCGCGGCCAGGCGGCGCAGCTGCATGTCGAGGATGGCGCGCGCCTGGACCTCGTCGATGTCGAGCAGCTCCATCAGGCCGTCGCGCGCCTCCTCCACGGTGGGCGAGCGGCGGATGAGGGCGATCACCTCGTCGAGCATGTCCAGCGCCTTGAGCAGGCCGCGCAGGATGTGGATCTGCTCCTCGGCGCGCTTCAGGCGGTAGGTGGTGCGGCGGACGATGACCTCGACCTGGTGGTCCACCCAGTGGCGCACGAAGGCGTTGAGCGGCAGCGTGCGGGGCACGCCGTCCACCAGGGCCAGCATGTTGGCGCCGAAGTTCTGCTGCAGCTGGGTGTGCTTGTAGAGGTTGTTGAGCACCACCTTGGCCACGGCGTCTCGCTTGAGCACGATGACCAGGCGCTGGCCGGTGCGACCGGAGGTCTCGTCGCGCAGGTCCGCGATGCCCTGCAGCTTGCCGGTCTTCACCAGCTCGGCGATCTTGCGGGCCAGGGCGTCGGGGTTCACCTGGTAGGGCAGCTCGGTGACCACCAGGCAGGTGCGGCCCTGGATCTCCTCCACCTCCACCACGGCGCGCATGGTGATGGAGCCGCGGCCGGTGCGGTAGGCGTCCTCGATGCCGGAGCGGCCCATGATCTTGGCCCCGGTGGGGAAGTCCGGACCCTTGATGACCTGGAGCAGCTTCTCCTGCAGCTCCTCCTTGGAGGCCTCGGGGTGCTCCAGCAGCCACTGGCAGCCCTCGGCCACCTCCCGCAGGTTGTGCGGCGGGATCTGCGTGGCCATGCCCACCGCGATGCCGGCCGAGCCGTTGACCAGCAGGTTGGGGAAGCGGGCCGGCAGCACGGTCGGCTGCAGGGTGCGGCCGTCGTAGTTGGGCTCGAAGTCGACCGTGTCCTCGGTGATGTCGCGCACCAGCTCCATGGCCAGCGGCTGCATGCGGCACTCGGTGTAACGCGGGGCGGCGGCACCATCGTCACCGGCGGAGCCGAAGTTGCCCTGGCCGTCGATGAGCGGGTAGCGCATGGCCCACGGCTGCGAGAGGCGCACCATCGCGTCGTAGATGGCCGAGTCGCCGTGCGGGTGGTAGTTGGCCATGACGTCGCCCACCACGCGGGCGCACTTGTTGTACGAGCGGTCGGGGCGGTAGCCGCCGTCGTACATGGCGTACACGATGCGGCGGTGCACCGGCTTGAGGCCGTCACGGACGTCCGGCAGCGCGCGAGACACGATGACGCTCATGGCGTACTCGATGTAGCTGCGCTGCATCTCGCTGGAGAGGTCCACCGGCTCGATGCGGCCGTGCTCGGGGATGGCGTCCCACGCCGGGGCCACGGGGGCGGGCAGGTCGTCCACCGGGTCGGTGCCGGCGGCCACCTGGGCGCCCTCGGTGGGCTGCTCGGCATCGCCGGCCCCGGTCCCCTCCACCGGGGTCTCGTCGGTGGGCTCGATCGGCTCGTTCGGGTCCTGCGGGGGCTGCTCGCTCACAGTGCCTACCTCAGTATCTCGTAGTCGCTAGAAAGTCGTAGAAGCTCTGATCGAGCGTCAGATGTCCAGGAAGCGCACGTCGTGCGCGTTGCGCTGGATGAACGAGCGGCGGGACTCCACGTCCTCGCCCATGAGCACCGAGAACACCTGGTCGGCCGCGGCGGCGTCGTCCATGGTCACCTGGCGCAGCACGCGGTTGTCCGGGTCCATGGTGGTCTCCCACAGCTCGGAGTAGTTCATCTCACCCAGACCCTTGTAGCGCTGGATGCCGTTCTCCTTGGGCAGGCGGCGCCCCTTGGCCTGGCCGGCCTCGATGAGGGCGTCACGCTCCCGGTCGGTGAACGCGAAGTCGTGCTCGGCGTTGGTCCACTTGAGGCGGTACAGCGGCGGCTGCGCCAAATAGACGTACCCGTGCTCCACCAGCGGCTTCATGAAGCGGAAGAGCAGCGTGAGCAGCAGGGTGCGGATGTGCATGCCGTCCACGTCGGCATCGGCCATGAGCACGATCTTGTGGTACCGCGCCTTCTCGATGTCGAACTCCTCACCGATGCCGGTGCCGAAGCTCGAGATGAGCGCCTGCACCTCGGTGTTGGCGAGGATCTTGTCCAGGCGGGCCTTCTCGACGTTCAGGATCTTGCCGCGGATGGGCAGGATGGCCTGGTTGAAGGGGTTGCGCCCGGCGATGGCCGAACCGCCGGCGGAGTCACCCTCGACGATGAAGACCTCGGAGACCGTGGGGTCGTTGCTCTGGCAGTCCTTGAGCTTGGCGGCCAGACCGCCGGACTCGAGCAGGCCCTTGCGGCGGGTGGCCTCGCGGGCCTTGCGGGCGGCCATGCGCGCCTGGGCGGCCTGCACGGCCTTGCCCACGATGGCCTTGCCCTCCGACGGATGGGCCTCCAGCCAGTGGCCCAGCTGGTCGGCCATCGCGCGCTGCACGAAGCCCTTGACCTCGGAGTTGCCCAGCTTGGTCTTGGTCTGGCCCTCGAACTGCGGCTCGCCGAGCTTCACGGAGATGACGGCGGTCAGGCCCTCGCGGACGTCGTCACCGGTGAGGGCGGCGTCCTTCTCCTTGAGCAGCTTGTGGGCCCGGGCGAACTCGTTGACCAGACGGGTCAGCGCGGCGCGGAAGCCCTCCTCGTGCGTGCCGCCCTCGTGGGTGTTCACCGAGTTGGCGTAGGTGTGCACGGACTCGGAGTACGAGGTGGTCCACTGCATCGCGATCTCGCACTGCAGCATGCGCTCGGTGTCCTCCGTCTCGAACGCGATGACCTCCTCGTTCACCGGCTCGGACTTCTTGGACCTGTTGAGGTGGCGCACGTAGTCCAGCAGGCCGTCGTCGTAGCGGTAGGTGACGGTGCGGAAGCGGTGGGGCTTCTCGGCGGCCTCGCCCTCGGCGCCCTGGTCACCCTCCTGCGGGGCGTCGTTGACCTGCTCGCCGTCGGCACCCTTGGTCAGGCCGTCGGCAACGTCCGCATCAGCGTCGTCCAGGCCCTCGTCGTCCGCGTCGGTGGCGCGCGGGCGCTCGTCGGTGAGCTGGATGGTCAGGCCCTTGTTGAGGAAGCAGGTCTGCTGGAAGCGCGCCCGCAGGGTCTCGAAGTCGATGAGGGTGGTCTCGAAGATGTCGCCGTCCGGCCAGAAGGTGATGGTGGTGCCGGTCTCGTCCTCGGGCACCTCCTCCATCGCCTGCAGCGGGGCAGTGGGCACGCCGTTGTCGAACTCGATGCGGTGCACGCGGCCCTTCTGGCGCACCTCCACCTCCATGCGGGTGGACAGGGCGTTCACCACCGAGGAGCCCACGCCGTGCAGACCACCGGAGACCGCGTAGGAGTCGCCGCCGAACTTTCCACCGGCGTGCAGCTGGGTGAGCACGAGCTCCACACCGGAGATGCCCTCCTTGGCGTGCACGTCGGTGGGGATTCCGCGGCCGTTGTCCACCACGCGCACGGCGTTGTCCGGCAGGACCGTCACCTCCACCCGGTCGGCGTACCCGGCCAGGTGCTCGTCCACCGCGTTGTCGACGATCTCCCACACCAGGTGGTGCAGGCCGCGCTCGCCCGTGGAGCCGATGTACATGCCGGGGCGCTTGCGGACGGCCTCGAGGCCCTCCAGCACCTGGAGCGAGCTGGCGTCGTAGCTGGAGGACGACGCGGTGGGCTGCTGGGGCTGGTCGGCCACGGGACTCCCTGGGACGGCTGGTCGTTGTCGGTGGTGCGGGGTGCTGCTCGATGCCGTGCGGCGGGCACTGGCGTACCCGCACCTCTCTCACGCGCGCGGGCGCGCGAGGACACATGCAACGCCCCATCTTAGCAAGAGGACGCCGATTCCCCATGGCCGTCCACCGGTTCACGGCCCCGAAATCGGGCCGGGAGGAACCTCACGAGCGACGAGCGGGTCCCCACCCGTGGGCGGGTACGGCCACCACCCCCACGAACGGCCACAGGGGCCCGCATCGGACCCGGGGCCACCTCACCCGTAGGTGTCGCGCGGGCCCGGGCCGGAGATGCGCCGCGGGCCGTGGCGCCAGGACGGCGCCGCCGGGCCGATGACGCGCACGCTCGTGACCACCCCGAAGCCCAGCTCCTCGTCCAGCCGGCGCTGCAGCGTGCTGGTCAGCATGGTCAGCTGCGTGGCCCAGGTGGAGGACTCCGCCCGCACCACCAGGCACCCGTCCTCGAAGCTCTCCGGCAGGCTGTGGCCGGCCACGTCGGCACCCACGATGCCGACCCAGTCGCCCATCACGCGGCCCACCTTGAGCTCGTCGCCCCAGCCGCGGTCCTCGATCATCCGCGTGAACTCCGCACCCAGGGTCTGCGGGTCACGGCGGCCCTTGCCCGAGGTGCCGGCCCGACCGGAGGTGGCCTTCCTCGCCCGCCGCCCGGGTGCTCCGGGGCGCAGACCACGCGCCCGGGCCATGTCCCGCATCCGGGCCAGGGTCAGGTCCGCGGCGTCCAGCTCGGCCTCGCCGCCGGCCGGGTCCCCGCTCGCGGGTCCGCTGCCGCTCCGGTCAACCGGCCCGCCGAGCGGCCCCTGGGTGTTCACGTGCGCGCCTCGGCGTGGCCCATCGTCACGTCCACGTGGTGGGCGCTCTCCCGCAGGCTCGGCGGGATGTCGGACTCCACCGCCGCGGTCACCAGCACCTGCTCGGCGTCGGCCACCATCTGCGCCAACCGCTCGCGCCGCCCGGCGTCCAGCTCGGCGAACACGTCGTCCAGCACCAGCACCGGGTCGGTGCCCAGGTCGGTGCGCAGCAGGTGGAAGGCCGCCAACCGCAGGGCCAGCGCGAACGACCACGACTCCCCGTGGCTCGCGTAGCCCTTGGCCGGCACCGGACCGAGGGTCAGCTCCAGCTCGTCACGGTGCGGCCCCACCAGTGTGATGCCGCGCTCCAGCTCGCGCTGCCGGAGCTGCGCCAGGGAGGCCACCACGAGGCGCGCCAGCTCGTCGCGCTCGGGCACCTCCCCGCCGTCGGCCAGGGCCTGCGCGGCGGCGTCGGCCTCCTCGCCCACGAGCGACCAGCGGTAGGCGATGCCCGCCTCGGACTGGGCGTCGCTCACCTCTCGATAGGCGTTCTCCACGAATCTCCGTAGATCTTGCACCAGGCGTAGACGAGCGTAGAGGAGGGAAGCGGCCCCCATCGCCAGGTGCTCGTCCCAGGCGTCCAGCATCGCCAGGGTGGAGGCCGACGGCGTGCTGCGGGAGGAACGGGCGTCGCGCAGCAGGGCGTTGCGCTGCTTGAGCGCCTGCGCGTAGTCCCCCTGCACCCCCGCCCAGCGCGGCTGGCGCGCCACGAGCAGTGCGTCCAGGTAGGCCCGCCGGGTGGCCGGGTCGCCCTTCACCAGGGCCAGGTCCTCCGGGGCGAAGAGCACCGTGCGCAGGGTGCCCAGCAGGTCACGCGGCCGGGGCACGGGGGAACGCCCCAGCTGCGCGCGGTTGGCCCGCCCCGGGTTGAGCTGCAGCTCGAGCACCGTCTCCCGGCCGTCGCGCTCCACGGCGCCCCGGATGATCGCGTGCTCGGCCCCGAAGCGCACCAGCGGGGCGTCACTGCTCACCCGGTGCGAGCCGAGCGTGGCGAGGTAGCCGGCGGCCTCCACGAGGTTGGTCTTTCCCTGGCCGTTGCGGCCCACCAGCACGGTCACCCCGGCCGGCAGGTCGAGCGCGGCCTCCTCGTAGGACCGGAAGTCGCGCACCGCCAGGTGGCGGAGCCTCACGCCTCGTCGTCGGTGGCCCCGGGCGTCGCCTGGCCCCGGGTGTCGGCGGGCTCGGCGGCACGGTGCACCTGCTGGGGACGGTCGCGGTCCCACGGCTCGCTGCCGAACTGCATCACCTCGTGGCCACCGAAGCCACCACGCAGCGCGGCCACCGCCTGCATGGCGGGGGAGTTCTCCTGGCGCGAGGCGAAGCGCGAGAACAGCGCGGCGGAGATCACCGGCATCGGCACGGCGTTCTCCACGGCCTCGATGACGGTCCAGCGGCCCTCGCCGGAGTCGGTGGTGTAGCCCGACACGCCCTCCAGGTCCGGCTTCTCCTCCAGCGCGTCCACGAGCAGGTCCAGCAGCCAGGAACGCACCACGGTGCCGCGGCTCCACGCCTTGAAGGCACCGGGGACGTCCTTGACGATGTCCTTGGCCATGAGCAGCTCGTAGCCCTCGGCGTAGGCCGCCATGAGCCCGTACTCGATGCCGTTGTGCACCATCTTGGCGTAGTGACCGGCGCCCACCTCGCCGGCGTGGACGAAGCCCTCGTCGCGGGGGCCCTCGGGGCGCAGCGCGTCGAAGATCGGCATCGCCATCTCCACGTGCTCGGTCCGGCCACCGCACATCAGGCCGTAGCCGTTCTCCAGGCCCCAGATGCCGCCGGAGACGCCGCAGTCCACGTAGCCGACCCCCTGCGCGGCCAGCATCCGGTCGTGCTCGACGTCGTCCTGGTAGGGGGAGTTGCCACCCTCGATGACGAGGTCGCCGGGCTGCAGGTGCCTGGCCAGCTCGGTGATGGTGTTCCGGGTCGGCTTGCCGTGCGGGACCATCACCCACACCACGCGCGGACCGGTGAGGGTCTCCGCCAGGGCCTGCAGGCTGTCGACGTCACGCAGCTGGGGATCGAGGTCGAAGCCGATGACCTCGTGGCCGGCCCGCTCCAGGCGGGTCTTCATGTTTCCGCCCATCTTGCCGAGGCCGACGAGTCCGATCTGCATGACCACTCCTGGTGAGTCGAGGCTGGGGGAGGCTGCTGCGGCCTCCACCGTATCCCGCGGGACTCAGGCCCCCGGGAAGCGCACCGGCATGATCACGTAGCTGAACGAGTCGTCGGACTCGCCGTCGACCTCGGCCTGGCCGGTGAGCAGCACCGGCTTGCCCGGCTGGGTGAAGGACATGCGCGCGAACGCCGTGCCCAGGGCCCCCAGGCCGTCGAGCAGGAAGCCCGGGTTGAACGCCACGTCGATGTCGTCGCCGTCCAGCGTGCACTCCACGGCCTCGGACGCCTGCGCGTCGTCGCCGGTGCCGGCCTCGATGGCCACCGAGCCGGGCGTGAAGCGCAGGCGGACCGGAGTGGTGCGCTCGGCCACGAGCGAGACGCGCTTGATGGCCTCGATGAGGGCGCCGGTCTCCACCACGGCGTCCACCTCGCTGCTGGTGGGGAAGATGCTGGAGAGCTTGGGGTACTCGCCGTCGAGCAGACGGGTGGTGCTGTGGCGCTGGCCCGCGGAGAAACCGATGAGGCCCTTGCCGCCGGCTTCGTCGCCCAGCGCGATGTCCACCGGTCCCACGGCCCCCAGGCTCTTGGCGGTGTCCGACAGCGTGCGCGAGGGCACCAGCGCCACGTGGTGGGCCGAGGGGTCGCGCGGCGTCCAGGTGAGCTCGCGGCGGGCCATGCGGTAGCGGTCGGTGGCCAGCATGGTGATGCGGTCGCGGTCGAACTCCACGTGCACACCGGTGAGGATCGGCAGGGCGTCGCTGCGGTCGGCGGCGACGGACACCTGGGCTACGGCCTTGGTGAACAGCGAGCCGTCCACGGTGCCGCTGGCCTCGGGGGAGGTGGGCAGCGAGGGGTAGTCGCCCAGCGGCATCTCGAGCAGCGCGAAACGGCTGGAGCCACAGGTGACCTGGAGCTTGCCGGACTCCTGCTGGATGCGCACCGGCTTGTCCGGCAGGGAGCGGGAGATCTCCGAGAGGAGGCGACCCAGCACCAGGGCCTCGCCGCCCTCCACCACGTCGGCCTCCACGGTGACCTCGGCGGAGACCTCGTAGTCGAAGGCCGAGAGGGTCAGCGTGCCGGCGGGGTCGGCCACCAGGCGCACACCGGCGAGCACCGGCACCGGCGGACGGTTGGTCAGACCGCGCACCACCCACGCGACGGCCTCGGACAACACCTCACGCTGAACCTGGAACTCCATGGCTTCCTCACTGCTCGGCCATGCGGACCACTGTCCCGTCCACGGCGCCTGCGACGTCCGGCGAAGCCTAGCGCGAGCCACCGCCACCCTCCGAGCCCCGATCCCTCACCGCACCGGGCTCAGCACGACCCCCCACGTACGCGGTGCGCAACCCCTCCTCGAGAAACCGGGTAGTCGTCGTCATCGGTGCTGTGGGAACTGGGGACGACGGCCGTCCTGCGCGGCGTGGAGCGGAATCCTCCTGTTGACGAGGCCTGCGGACGAGCTGTGGGCGGACCGCGGGGGATGGGGACGACGGATCGGCGTCCACACCTGCTCCCACAGCACCGGCCCGTCCCGTCCACGCCTCGGAGGGGGATTCCCACAGGTGCCCACAGGAACGTGCACAGGGGGTCGTGGCGGCCCGGCCCGGTGGGGACCTGACGTGACCTCGTCCACATCCACAAGGTTGTCCACACGCTGTGGAGATCCGGTGAATCGCTGTCAAACGGGGCCCGCTGCCGCGGAGCACACCTGTGCACCACCCTGCGGACGGCAGTGTGGACCGAGGCCCCACAGGATGGGGACGACGCGGGAGGAGGGGAGGGGACGCGCTGGCTCAGCGGCCGCGCGCGACCTTCTTGCGGATGATGCTCGTGAGCTCGCTGACCTCGTCGTACACGCGACGGTCCTCGCTGAGCAGCTGCTTGATCTTGCGCTCTGCGTGCATGACGGTCGTGTGGTCGCGCCCGCCGAACTCCTTGCCGATCTTGGGCAGCGAGAGGTCGGTCAGCTCACGGCACAGGTACATGGCGATCTGCCGGGCGCGCGTGAGGTTGCGCGAGCGGGAGGCGCCCTGGATCTCCTCCACCGAGATGGTGAAGTAGGCCGCGGTCTCCTCGAGGATCGTCCCCGGCGTGATCTGGCCGGAGTCGCCCCCGGGCATCACGTCCTTGAGCACGGTGCGCGCCAGGTACTCGTCCAGGGGGGAGCCCGACAGGCTCGCGAAGGCCGTCACGCGGGTCAGGGCGCCCTCGAGCTCGCGGATGTTGGACGAGATCTTCGACGCGATGAGGTGCAGCACGTCGTCGGGGATGTCGAGCTTGTCGGCCGCCGCCTTGCGCCGCAGGATCGCGATGCGGGTCTCCAGGTCCGGCGGCTGCACGTCGGTGAGCAGCCCCCACTCGAAGCGCGACCGCATCCGCTCGGCGAAGCCGCTGAGCTTCTTGGGCGGCTGGTCGGAGGTGATGACGATCTGCTTCTCGCTGTTGTGGAGCGTGTTGAAGGTGTGGAAGAACTCCTCCATCGTCTGCTCCTTGCCCTGCAGGAACTGGATGTCGTCGATGAGGAGCACGTCCACGTCGCGGTACTGGCGCTGGAAGGCGTTCGCCTGGCCCGCCGAGACCGCGTTGATGAACTGGTTGGTGAACTCCTCGGAGTTCACGTACTTGACCCGCACCGAGGAGTCGAGGGTGCGCGCGTAGTGCCCGATGGCGTGCAGCAGGTGGGTCTTGCCGAGCCCCGACCCGCCGTAGATGAACAGCGGGTTGTAGGCGCGGGCGGGGGCCTCGGCCACGGCGGTGGCCGCGGCGTGCGCGAACCGGTTGGAGGAACCCAGCACGAAGGTGTCGAAGGTGTACTTGTGGTTCAGTGCGGAGTAGTCCCGCTCCACACCCTGGGACGCCGGGGCTCCGGTGCCCTCCACAGGGGCGGGGGCGCTCTGCGCCGCGGGCTGCGCGGGGACCTCGCGGGAGTTTTCCACGGGTTCGTCCACAGCTGTGGACGAAC
>NZ_KV824295.1:0-3521 GCF_001816045.1 Kytococcus sp. HMSC28H12 | reverse complement strand
CCCGCCGCTCCCTGGGGAGCGGCGGGGCCTCGTCGCCGGCATGGGTCACCTCGTGCTCAGCGCTTGGCCTGGCGGGGGACCAGGACCTCCTCGTAGATCAGCAGTAGCCCGGCGGCCGTGGGGATGGCCAGCAGGGCGCCGAGCACACCGGCGAGGGTGCCGCCGACCAGGGCGGCCACCACGGTCACCGCGCCCGGCACGGAGACGGTGCGCTTCATGATGCGCGGCACGATGAGGTAGTTCTCGATCTGCTGGTAGATGCCGTAGTAGGCCAGCACCACCAGCGCGGTCTGCGTCGAGTGCCCCAGGGCGATGGCGGCCACGAGCACCGCGCCGATGGTGGCGCCCACCATCGGGATGAGCCCGAGGAAGCCCACCAGCGCCGCGAGCACGGCCGCGTAGGGGATCTGCAGCAGCGTCATCATGACCCAGCTGCACAGGCCGTTGATGGTGGCCACCATGAACTGCCCGGCGGCGTACCCGCCCACGCGCCGCATGATCTCCTCGGCCAGCTCCTCCACGCGCTCCCGGCGCGAGGCCGGCACGAGGGCGTACCCGGCGCGCTTGGTCTGCGGCAGCGTGGCCAGGAAGTACAGGGTGAGCACCAGCACCGTGAAGGCACCGAACGCCCCGGCGGCCAGCAGCCGGCCGGCGCCGAGCACCCCGCCGGTCACCTGGCTGGTGAGGTCTCCGGAGCTCACCCGCTTCTGCAGCTCGTTCTGGAAGCGGTCGGTGAGCTGGAAGTCGCGGTCGGCCTGCTGGATCCAGTCCTGCTCGAGGAAGCGCTGGGTGTAGGTGGGGGCGTCGTAGAGCAGGGCGGTGGACTCGTCCACGATGGGCGGCAGCACGAGCGCGCCGATGCCGGTGAACGCCACGAGCAGCCAGAGGAAGACCACCGCCACCGCCCCGCCGCGGCGCAGCCCGCGCAGCATGAGCTTTTCCACCAGCGGGTTGAGCGTGAGGGCGAGGAAGACCGAGACCACCAGCAGGGTGAGCACGAAGCCCAGCTGCCGGGCGGCCATCGCCATGGCCAGAGCGGTGAGCACGCCGAGCGTCGCCACGAAGCCCACGACGAAGGGTCGCTGGGCGTGGCGCGGGGCCTCGGGCGTGGGTGCGGTCACGGTGGTGGGGCGGGGCCGGTGGGGCGTCGCCGGCGGCCTCAGCGGCCCTCGGCCGACGGCTCGACGAGCTCCACCAGCACGCCCCCGGCGTCCTTGGGGTGGATGAAGTTCACGCGGCTGTTGCTCGTGCCGCGGCGGGCGTCGTCGTAGAGCAGGCGCAGGCCGCGCTCGCGCAGGGTGGCGCTCACGGCGTCGATGTCGTCCACGCGGTAGGCCACCTGCTGCATGCCCGGGCCCTTGGAGGCCAGGAACTTGGCGATGGTGGAGTCCGGGGTGAGCGGCGCCAGGAGCTGCACGTGGGAGTCGCCGATGCGCATCATGGCCTCGCGGACGCCCTGCTCCGGGTTCTCCTCGGTGTGCGCCAGCTCCATGCCCAGCACGTCGCGGTGGAAGGCGATCGCCTCGTCGAGGTCGGCGACGGCCAGCCCCACGTGGTCGATGGCGGTGAAGAGGCTCTCGGTGGAGGGAGTCGGCTGCATGGGCCACAGGGTAGTGGGGGCCACCGACGACCTGACAGCCCGGGCGTGGCGCGGGTCACACGGGCGTTAGGCTGCACCGCAGCGAGCACGCCGGACCGCCGGTCCGCGCGCGCCCCGACCCCGCCCGATCCCCTCGTCCCGTGGAGGAAGCATGTCCGACAACACCACCGTCATCGTCGCCGGAGCGCGCACCCCGATGGGTCGCATGCAGGGTGCGCTGGGCAGCCTCTCGGGCGCCGAGCTGGGCGGCGTGGCCATCAAGGCCGCCCTGGAGCGCGCCAAGGTCTCCCCGCAGGACGTGGACTACGTGGTGATGGGTCAGGTGCTGACCGCCGGCGCAGGCCAGATCCCCGCCCGCCAGGCCGCCGTGGCCGGTGGCGTGCCGATGGACGTGCCCGCGCTCACCATCAACAAGGTGTGCCTGTCCGGGCTCAACGCCATCGCAATGGCCGACCAGACCATCCGCGCCGGCGAGTTCTCCTGCGTGGTGGCCGGCGGCCAGGAGTCCATGACCAACGCCCCGCACCTGCTCCCGAAGTCGCGCGGCGGCTTCAAGTACGGCGACGTGACCCTCAAGGACCACATGGACCTCGACGGCCTGTGGGACGCTTTCACCGACCAGGCCATGGGCGGGCTGACGGAGTCCGCCAACACCGACGACCACAGTGGCGCCCTGACGCGCGAGGAGCAGGACGCCTTCTCCGCGCGCTCCCACCAGCGCGCCGCCGAGGCCGCCGGCAAGGGCGTCTTCGCCGAGGAGATCGCCCCGGTGAGCGTGCCGCAGCGCAAGGGCGACCCCGTCGAGGTGACCGCCGACGAGGGCATCCGCCCGGACACCACCACCGAGTCCCTGGCGACGCTGCGCCCGGCGTTCAGCAAGGACGGCACCATCACCGCCGGCAACGCCTCGCAGATCTCCGACGGCGCCTGCGCCGTGGTGGTCATGAAGAAGGCCGATGCCGAGGCCGCCGGCCTGGAGTGGCTGGCCGAGGTGGGCGCCCACGGCGTGGTCTCCGGCCCGGACTCCAGCCTGCAGATGCAGCCGGCCAACGCCATCCGCGCCGCGCTGGCCAAGGAGGGCCTGTCCGTGGAGGACGTTGACCTCTTCGAGA
This sequence comes from Kytococcus sp. HMSC28H12, assembly GCF_001816045.1. NCBI lineage: Bacteria > Bacillati > Actinomycetota > Actinomycetes > Micrococcales > Kytococcaceae > Kytococcus > Kytococcus sp. HMSC28H12. The sequence continues at coordinate 809 of NZ_KV824295.1, read as the reverse complement.
TCAACGAGGCCTTCGCCGCCGTCGGCATCGCCAGCGCCCGCGATCTGGGCGTCAGCGAGGACAAGGTGAACGTCAACGGTGGCGCCATCGCCATGGGCCACCCCATCGGTGCCTCCGGTGCGCGCCTCGTGCTCACCCTGGCGCTGGAGCTCAAGCGCCGGGGTGGCGGGGTCGGCGTGGCCGCCCTGTGCGGTGGCGGCGGCCAGGGCGACGCGCTCGTCGTCCGCGTGCCCCGGGCCTGAGGGCGGGGCACGTGCTCGTCGCGTTCAGCGTCGCCCCGTCGTCCGGGGACCCCGACGGCGGGGTGAGCGAGGCCGTGGCGCGCGCGGTGAAGGTCGTGCGCGCCTCGGGCCTGCCCCACCGGACCGACGCCATGTTCACCACCCTCGAGGGGGAGTGGGACGAGTGCATGGCGGTGGTCAAGGAGTGCGTGGAGGTGCTGGCCGCCGAGTCGCCCCGCGTCTCGCTGGTGCTCAAGGCCGACGTGCGCCCCGGGTGGACCGGGCAGCTGGAGGCCAAGGTGGAGCGCGTGGAGCGGCACCTGGCCGACGGGGACGTCTGAGGGCAGCCGGGGCCGGGCCCGGCGGCGACTCGTAGGCTAGGGCCCAGACGGGGCGATGCAGCCCCCTGCCCGATCCCGACGCCCTTCCCAGGAGGAAGCATGACCTCCCAGCCCTTCCCGCGCGGTCTGCGCGGCGCCGTCGACCTGACCGGACTCAAGCAGCAGCAGGTGCAGCAGGCCACCGCCGCCGCGCGCGCCGGCGCCCAGCCCGGTGGTGCCCCCGCTGGTGCGGGCTCCGGCGCCCCGG
>NZ_KV824294.1:0-5856 GCF_001816045.1 Kytococcus sp. HMSC28H12 | reverse complement strand
GTCCCGCCGGCGTGCCACGCAGGGCGCCGGCCGCGAGAGCTCCCAGGCCGCCACCGAGGACGCAGGCCTTGGCGGTGCGCATCATCGTGCCGGGGTGGCCGGTGTGCAGGGGCTCCAGCACACCCTCGTGCTCCAGGTGCTGCTCGAGGCGGTGCACGGCCACGAGGTCGCCGAGCGCCCCCAGCGCCGCCAGCCGGCGGGCCGGGCCAGCGGCCCCGGTGGGCAGCAGCACCATCTGCACGCCACCGGAGGCCAGCGCCGCGGAGGAGACGAACACCTGCGGCAGGTGGCGGCGGCTCTCGAACCACACCGGGGTGGCCGTGTCACTCAGCAGCACCGCGGTGTAGGCGGCCAGCGGCGCGGAGAACAGCGCCAACCCGGCCGTGCCCACGGCATCGAACGGGCGGAGCAGCGCCCCCAGCACCGGCAGGCCCGGCCCACCGCGGCGGCCGCCGAGCAGGCGGTCGACCTCGCAGGCCGCGGCCAGCCCCGCGCTGGTGCTGTACCCGCTGAAGATCCACGTGCCCACGGACATGGGCGAGGTGAGCTTGAGCGTCCGCAGCATGTTGAGGAAGCGCTCGGGACGGCCCAGGTCGGCGATGAGGGCGACACCGCTCGCGCCCGCGGCCGCAAGGGCCGTGAGACGGGCACTGGTGCGCAGCGCGTCGCGCCCAGCGAGGTGCGCGCCCACCGCCAGCAGTCCCGACCCGCCGGCCACGCCGCCGGTGAAGAGGTAGACGCTGATCTCGTGCTTCCACGGCACGGCCTTGACCACGCCCTGCCCGTAGTAGCTGGAGAACTCTGGCACCGGGACCACCGGCTGCTCGCCGCGGCCCCGCGCCCGGCCGGTGAGCCAGTCGGAGCCGCGGGCGGCCAGATCGCGCGCGGCGCCCCGACGGCGGCGTCGCCGGGGGCCGGCGTACTCGGCCGGGAAGTAGGAGTCGAACTCGCTCGTGGTCACCGGCGGCCTCCCAGGAAGGACAGGGCCACGGCGCCCAGCAGCCCGGCGGCGGCCCCGATGGCCGTGCGGTACATCTGCGGCAGGTGGGCGGTGGGCACCACGGGGTCCGGTGGCAGGCCGTACACCTCGGGCTCGTCGAGCAGCAGGAACACCGACCCGGTGCCGCCCACGCCGTCGTGCTCATTGGCGCCGTACAGCCGCGCCTCGGGGAAACCGTTGCTCCGCAGGAGGTCCACCCGCTCGTGGGCGCGGCGCACCATCTCGTCGTGGTCGCCGAACTGGATGGACGTGGTGGGGCAGGTCTGCGCGCAGGCGGGCGTCTGGTCGTGGCCGATCCGGTCGTAGCAGAGCGTGCACTTCTGGGCGATGCCGATGCGGGGCACCTCACCGCCGTCCACGTGGCCGCGGCCGCCGGTCTCGTCCTCGCGCCGCTCGATGACACCGAACGGGCAGGCCCCCACGCAGTAGCCGCAGCCGTTGCACACGTCGGCCTGCACCACGACGGTGCCGAACTCGCTGCGGAAGAGCGCGCCGGTGGGGCACACGTCGAGGCAGCCGGCGTGGGTGCAGTGCTTGCACACGTCCGAGGACATGAGCCACCGGAAGTCCGGCACCGTGCCCTCGGCCCGGGCCTGCTGGGCAGCGAGCAGGTCGGTCACCGGCCCGCCGGACGGGGCGGGCGCTCCCCCATCGGTCACGGCGGGGGCACCCACCGACGGCATGCCGAGGTCCACCAGCCGGCGCCCGGACTCCCGCGCGGTCTCGATGCGCTCGGCGGACTGCTCCACGAACGCCACGTGCCGCCAGGTGCTCGCGCCCAGGTCGCCGGTGTTGTCGTAGGAGTTGCCGGTGGCGCCCAGGTCGTCCATGGGCAGGGCGTTCCACTCCTTGCACGCCACCTCGCAGGCCTTGCAGCCGATGCAGATGGACGTGTCGGTGAAGAAGCCCTTGCGCGGGGTCGGCTCCCAGCCCGCATCTGCCGCGGGGTCGGTGGGTCCGGCCAGCTGGTTGCCCAGACGGCTCATCGGGGGTCTCCCTCCATCTCCTCGGCCAGCTCCGCGCGCGTGGTCACCGCGGCGTTGTCGGTGCCCACCTCCGGCGTGGCCCCGGCGCGGCGGCGGTGCTCCTCCACCAGCTCGGCGAGCGCGGCACCCCGCGGGCGGCGGCCCGGCAGCACCTCGCACGAGCCCACCTTGCTCTCCTGGATATGCACGTTGGGGTCCAGCGCCACGCCCAGCAGGTCGTTGGCGGCGTCACCGGACACCACGGCCTCACCACCGACGCCCCAGTGGTACGGCAGGCCCACGGTGTGCACCACCTGGTCGCCGGCCCGCATCGGGCGCATGCGCTCGGTGACCAGCACCCGGGCCTCGATGGCGGCACGCGGGCTCACGATGGTGGCCCACCCGCCGTTCTCCAGCCCGCGCAGCTCGGCGAGCTCCGGGGAGACCTCGCAGAACATCTCGGGCTGCAGCTCGGCCAGGTAGGGCAGCCAGCGGCTCATGCCACCAGCCGTGTGCTGCTCGGTGAGGCGGTAGGTGGTGAACACGAAGGGGTAGACCTCCGAGCCCGCCGCCCCCGCGCTCGGCGCGAAGACGTTGTCCTGCCGCGGGAAGAGCACCCGGGTGGGGCTGGCCTGCTGCCCGTAGACCACGTTGGCCACGGGCGACTCCTGCGCCTCGTAGTGCGCCGGCATCGGGCCGTCGACCATGCCCTTGGGTGCGTACAGCCAGCCCTTGCCGTCGGCCTGCATGATGAACGGGTCGTCGCCGGCCAGCGCCTCCGCGCCCCCCGTGTCGGGGTCCGGGCGGTAGGCGGGGTCCTTGTCGGCCGGGAAGTCCGGCACGTCGTCACCCGTCCAGCGGCCCGCCTCGGCGTCCCACCAGACGAGCTTCTTGCGCTCGCTCCACGGCCTGCCCTCGGGGTCGGCCGAGGCACGGTTGTACAGGATGCGGCGGTTGGCCGGCCACGCCCAGCCCCACTGCGCGGCCGTCTCGTCCTGCTCCCGGCCGGGCACCCGGTTCTTGGAGTGGTTCACCCCACCGGCGAAGACACCGGTGTAGATCCAGCAGCCGCCGTCGGTGGAGCCGTCGGCCCGCATCTCGGTGTAGGAGTCCAGCATCTGCCCGGCCTTCTCGCCGGTCAGGTGGCGGCCGTTCACCTCACGCAGCACGGCCTCGCCGTCCACCTCGCCGTGCTCGTCGCGCGGGTAGTCCCACGTGAGGTCCAGCAGCGGCCGGTCGCGCGGGTCGGTGGAGTCGGCCAGGCGCTCGCGGATGCGCACGCCCAGCTCGTGGAAGAACTCCAGCTCGCTCTGCGCGTCGCCCGGCGGCTGCACGGCCTGGTGGCGCCACTGCAGCAGGCGCTGGGTCTGCGTGAAGGTGCCGGCCTTCTCCACGTGGTTGGCCGCCGGCATGAAGAACACCTCGGTGTCGATGTCCTCCGGACGCCACTCCCCGGACTCGACCTCCGGGCCGTCCTTCCAGAAGGTGGCCGACTCGATGAGCTGGAAGTCGCGCACCACCAGCCACTTGAGGTTCGCCAGGCCCTCGCGCTGCATGCGTCCGTTGGCCGAGCCGACCGCCGGGTTCTGCCCCAGCACGAAGTAGCCCTCCACGTCGCCGGCGATCTGGCCCATGACCGTCTGGTAGGTGCCGTGCGTGCCGTTGATGCGGGGCAGGTAGTCGAACGCGAAGTCGTTCTCCGGCGTCGCGGCATCGCCCCACCAGGCCTTGAGCAGGCTGACGGTGTAGGCGTCGGCGCTGGTCCAGTAGCCCTTCTGCCGCGGCGAGGAGATGGAGGAGACGTAGTCCTCCAGGGTGTCGTGCTTGCCGGCCGTGGGCATGGGCAGGTAGCCCGGCAGCAGGTTGAACAGCGTGGGGATGTCCGTGGAGCCCTGGATGCTGGCGTGCCCACGCAGCGCCATGATGCCGCCGCCGGGGCGGCCCATGTTGCCCAGCAGCAGCTGCAGCACCGCCGCCGCACGGATGAACTGGGCGCCCAGGCTGTGCTGGGTCCAGCCCACCGCGTAGGCGAAGCAGGTGGTGCGCTCACGGCCGGAGTTGGACGTCACGGCATCGGCCAGGTCGGCGAACTGCTCCGGGGGGATGCCGCAGACCTCCTGCACCATCTCGGGCGTGTAGCGCGCGTAGTGGCGGCGCAGCACCTGCAGCACGCAGTGCGGGTCCTGCATCGTCTCGTCGCGGATCACCTTGGCGTGCTCCAGCGCGGGACCACCCGAGCCGTGGGACTCGCCCTCGGCGCGCTGGCTCTTGGACCCGCCGTGCTCGTGGCCGCCCTCGGACTCCTCCACGCCGCCGTCGTCGGGCGAGGCGTAGGCCCAGGTGGCGGTGTCGTAGGAGCCCTTCTCCGGGTCGTAGCCGGAGAACAGGCCGTCGAGGTCCTCGGTGTCGCGGAAGTCCTCACGCACCAGCGTGGCGGCGTTGGTGTACGCCCGGACGTACTCCTCGAAGTACAGCCCGTTGCTCAGCACGTGGTTGATGAGGGCACCCAGCAGCACCACGTCGGTGCCCACGCGGATGGGCACGTGGGTGTCGGCCACGGCCGAGGTGCGCGTGAACCGCGGGTCGACGTGGATGATCCGCGCACCGCGCTTCTTGGCCTCACTGACCCACTGGAAACCCACCGGGTGGCACTCGGCCATGTTCGAGCCCTGGATGACGATGCAGTCGGCGTTGGCCATGTCCTGCAACGACTGCGTGGCGCCGCCGCGTCCGAACGAGGACCCCAGACTGGGGACCGTGGCGGAGTGTCAAATACGCGCCTGGTTCTCGATCTGCACCGCGCCCGCCGCGGTGAACAGCTTCTTGATGAGGTAGTTCTCCTCGTTGTCGAGGGTGGCGCCGCCGAGGGCCGCGACCCCCATCGTGCGGCGCAGCGGGCGGCCGTGCTCGTCATGGTCCTGCCAGCCGTTGCGGCGGGACTCCAGGAAGCGGTCGGCCACCATGTCGATGGCGGTGTCGCGGTCCAGCACCTCCCACTCGGTGCCGCCGGGGCGCCGGTAGAGCACCTGCGTGACACGGGTGGGGCTGTTGACCAGCTGCTCGCTGGCCGAGCCCTTGGGGCACAGACGGCCGCGGCTGATGGGGCTGTCCGGGTCGCCCTCGATCTGGACGACCTTCTCGTCCTTGACGAAGACACGCTGGCCGCAACCCACCGCGCAGTACGGGCAGACGCTCTGGGCCACGCGGTCGGCGGTGACGGTGCGGTTGCTGGTCTCGCGCGTGGCACGGCTGGTCACCGCGCGTCCGCGACCCAGCGGGTCGCCCTCGCGGAACTGGCGCAGCACCGGCCAGTTCAGGGGGGTGGGGATGCCCATCACCGTCACCTCGTTCCGTCGTCGCGGGCCATCCTGCCACCCGGGACCGACAACTGCGAGGGGTGGATCCTCCGTAGGGGCAGTGGGCCGTCGACGTGTCTTGGGGGAATCGTTATCGGGATCCTGTGGAAAACCCTGCCGGCGGGGTGGCGCGCTGTGCCAAGGTGCCGGTGTTGCCCTTCGTCGCACCGGGAGACCCCTCATGCCCGCTCGCTCGCTGCCCGTGAAGACCGCCGTGCTCGCCGTGTGCGGGGCCCTGTTGGTGGGGGCGTGCTCCTCCGATGCGGAGGGGGGTGGCTCGTCGTCGACCACGCCTGATGCGGTGGAGCCCTCCGCGCCCGTGACCTCGCCGAGTGCCTCGGGTTCCTCGGGGTCGCCGGACGCGCAGGAGTCCTCTGGGTCTCCCACACCGAGCGAGTCCGACTCGGCTGATGCCTCACCCTCGAACGAGTCCAGCCCCCCGCACTCGCCCCGGCCGAGCAAGAGCTCCAGCGAGGTTCCGGCCCCGCCGCCGATGCCGGCCGCCGCGAAGGAGAACACCGCCGAGGGTGCCGAG
>NZ_KV824293.1:0-1384 GCF_001816045.1 Kytococcus sp. HMSC28H12 | reverse complement strand
CGCCGGCAGCCCCTCGAACTCCACGAACTCCTGCAAAGAGACCGTTATGAAACCGTTGCCTTCAAGGCCTTGACACAGCCCCGTTACCAGAGAGATCAGTCTGCACAAGATGTATAGATGAGGGTAGAACGGCTTCTTGCTACCGCTTCCTGCCACTCCTTGTCCGACTCGGGGACGTTCAAACCATAAGTGTCCAACCTGGGGCCGATCCGACCATAACCCACGCAGTCCAAACCCCACTCTTGGTCTGCCCCGAGCCATTCGACCATTACGTGATCGGGTCCAGCACCCAGCAGGACCCGCCCCGGATGGCCATAGAGGATGCGTACCAACCCATAGAGAACTGGTTCAACTGTGTCTTCGCGACAGAGGACCGGCAGTCCCTCACGCACTTGGTCCACTGTCAAAGTCCGAGGCATATCTTCCCTCCGCCACTCATGCCAGACAGGTCAGATGTTCGCAGCACGCTTTACCCAATCAGGGCAACGGATGTACCCCGTGCAATACGATGTGACGATCCCAAAGGACTTCCCGTCACGGAGCGTGCGCCCATCATGGATAGTCACAAGGATAGTTCTTGCGGTCACCTTGCAGGTGCGAAAGATCCATCGGCCACTGCATGTAACGTAATTCACTGGGGCTAGATATTCGCGCTTTTCGTCCTTCTTGATGGTTGACGCGTACATCCTGGTAGACGCATAAGCGGCAGTCTTGGTCACGTTGTGCTTGCGGTACATCTTGATATGCCCAAAGCCTCGCTCCTTAGTGAAAGCCGTGGCCGGCTCGTAATAGCCTTTGCGCAGATGCACCCCCCGACCCTCCCCGTCCTTCCAGTGGGACACCGTATTATAGCGGCCATCTGGCGCCGGGAGAGCGAGCGACTCTAGTTCCCTTGCACCTTGGGTGAGATCATTTGCATCGACCTCAGAGGCGGAATCTAGGGCAGCAACACTGGATTCAAGGGACACGGGGACTTCACTGCCAACTCCCCCGAGTTCCTTTCCCATCACGGCAAACTCTACAACCTCTCCCTGTGCGGCGAGGGAAGCGATATCATCCCCAGTAAGTGATTCATCCGCGGACTGCTCATTTTCCTCGACACCTTCAATCTCCGCCTGATAGGCTTGATCGGCAGCGACAGTGGGCGAGGTCGCCCCAGATCCCTCATCGGCCGAAGCGAATGTTGAGCCCGTGATGAGTACGGCGCCGGCAAGACTTTCTGCAATTGAGTTCACGATATTCATGTAGGGAAGTTAGCACACCGCCGCGCCCCTGTCGAACGCGCTGCGGAAGAAGCATATTGGCGGACTCCAGCCGATCACCTCGCCCGGGTTCCGCCCATTCTGGATTGGGTGTCACACCACCACTGCTACACCCTCAGATC
>NZ_KV824292.1:0-12534 GCF_001816045.1 Kytococcus sp. HMSC28H12 | reverse complement strand
CGGGCCGGCCGGCGCCCGGCGCACCGGCACCCCTTCGCGGGCGCAGGTGGTGCGCGCGTTGGACGAGGACGGCCTGCTGCCGGCCATCGTGTTCATCTTCAGCCGGGCCGGGTGCGACGCCGCGGTGCGCCAGCTGCTCTCGGCCGGCACCCGCCTCATCAGCGACGAGGAGGGCGAGGCGATCCACGACGAGGTGGAGGCGCGCGTGCTCTCGGTGGCCCCCGAGGACCTCGGCGTGCTGGGTTACCACGACTTCGTGGAAGGCCTCACCAACGGCTACGCCGCCCACCACGCCGGCATGCTGCCGCTCTTCCGCGAGATCGTGGAGGAGCTGTTCGCCGCCGGGCGCATCCAGTGTGTGTTCGCCACCGAGACCCTGGCCCTGGGCGTCAACATGCCGGCGCGGACCACCGTCATCGAGAAGCTGGTGAAGTTCAACGGCGAGACGCACGCCGACCTCACCCCGGCCGAGTACACCCAACTGACGGGCCGGGCGGGGCGCCGCGGCATCGACGTGGAGGGGCACGCCGTGGTGCTGGCCGGCCCGCGGGTGGACCCCACGCACGTGGCCGGTCTGGCCTCCACCCGCACCTTCCCGCTGCGCTCGAGCTTCCGACCCTCGCCCAACATGGCCGTCAACCTCGTGGACCGGCTGGGGCGGCAGGACGCCCGCACGCTGCTGGAGGAGTCGTTCGCCCAGTTCCAGGCCGACCGCGCGATGGCGGGGCACTCCCGGTCCGTGGAGCGCAACACCGAGGCCATGGAGGGCTACCGGGAGGCCATGGAGTGCCACCTGGGCGACTTCTCGGAGTACGCCGCGCTGCGCCAGGAGCTCACGCAGGCGGAGAAGGACGCGGCCAAGCAGCGCGGGGCGGCCCGGCGGGCGCAGGTGGAGATCGCCCTGGGCGAGCTGGTGCCCGGTGACGTCATCCGTATCGGCTCGGGGCGCCGGGCCGGGCGCGCGGTGGTCATCACCGGGACGCACGGGGTGCGCAAGCAGCACGACGACGTGGCCCTGGTGACCGATGCCGGACGGCTGCGCACCGTGGTGGCCGCCGACCTCGACGAGCCGCCGGTGGTGCAGGGGCGCGTGCAGCTTCCGCAACGGTTCAACCCGCGCAAGCCCAAGGACCGCAAGGACCTGGCCGCCACGATGCGGGCCAAGGTGCCCGACGCCGACCCGCCCCTGACCGCCCGGGAGGAGGGATCCGCCGCCCACCCTGAGGTGCAGGGTGAGGGTTCGACCGGTGCACGGGGCGCCTCGGGGGTCGACCGCATCGACGAGTTGCGGGCCGCGCTGAGGCGCCACCCCTGCCATGCCTGCCCGGACCGGGAGGAGCACGCCCGCTGGGCCACGCGCCTGCACACCCTGGAGCGGGAGACCGCCGGCCTGCGCCGCAAGGTGGCCCGACGCACCCACACCGTGAGCCGCACCTTCGACCGCCTCTGCGCGCTGCTCACCGAGTGGGGCTACCTCTCGGAGGACGGGCAGGAGGTGACCGAGGCCGGGCGCGTCCTGCAGCGGACGTACACCGAGAAGGACCTGCTCGTGGCCGAGATCCTGCAGCGCGGGCTGTGGCAGGGCCTCGACGCCGCCGAGCTGGCCGCGGCGGTGTCGATCGTGGTGCACGAGCCGCGCCGCGGGGAGGTCTCCATCACCCCGTCGATGCCCACCCCGCGCGTGGAGAAGGCCTACGACCGCATGGTGGACCTGTGGTCCCGCATCGAGGACGCGGAGGCCGAGCACCACCTGCCCACCACCGACCAGCCGGACGCCGGCATCGCGTGGATGGTGCACCGGTGGGCCACCGGGGTGCGCCTGGAGACGGTGCTGCGCGACTCGGACCTCTCGGCCGGGGACTTCGTGCGCCGCGCCAAGCAGGTGGTGGACCTGCTGGGCCAGGTGGAGCTGGCCTCTCCCCACGCCTCGGTGCAGGGCACGGCCCGCAAGGCCATGCAGCAGGTGCTGCGCGGCGTGGTGGCCGCCGACCGCGTGGACTGAGCCGGGCTGGGTCGGCCCTGCGCCCCTCCCCGGTGCGGGGTCGCCGCGGTCAGGCCAGCGGCGGCAGGCCCAGCGCGTCCAGCAGGCGCCCGACGGGCCCGCCCAGGTCGTAGCGCTCCACGAGGTCGGCGAGCGCCGCGGGGTCGGCCACCTCCCGGGGCAGGGCCAGCGCCTCGTCGGTGACCTCCAGCGGGGCGTCGCGCGCCACGTCGACCACCCGGGGCGCTGCGGCGAGGTAGTCGCGCCCCTCCTCGAGCCGCGCCCGGCGGGCCCCCTTGAGGCGGTCGTCGCCGCGGTCGAGCGCCTCGGTGATGCCGGCGAGCGACCCGAAGGTGTCCAGCAGCTGCACGGCCGTCTTCTCGCCGATGCCCTTGACGCCGGGCAGTCCGTCCGAGGGGTCGCCGCGCAGCACCGCCATCTCCGCGTAGGCGCGCCCGCTGGCCAGTCCGTACTTCTGCACCAGCCAGGACTCGTCCACCTCGTCGGCGTCGCGCACCCCGCCGCGCGCGGTGTAGAGCACGCGCACCCCGGCCGCGTCGTCCACGAGCTGGAAGAGGTCGCGGTCGCCGGTCACCACCTCCACGGGGCGGCGCCCGGCGGTGCGCTCCACCAGCGTGCCGATGACGTCGTCGGCCTCGTACCCCGGCGCCCCCACCCGGGCGATGCCGAGGGCGGCCAGCAGGTCCACGATGACGGGCACCTGCGGCACGAGGTCCGGCGGCGTGTCCTCGGTGGTGCCCGTGGTGTCGCCGGGCGCCAGGCGGTGCTCCTTGTAGGAGGGGATGGCCTCCACGCGGAAGGCCGGCCGCCAGTCGTCGTCCCAGCACATCACCAGGCCGCCGGGGGAGCGGTGCGCCACGAGGGAGGCGGTCATGTCCACCAGACCCCGCACGGCGTTGGTGGGCGGGGCGGCCGGGTCGCGGCGACGGTCGGGCACCCCGTGGAAGGCCCGGTAGTACAGGCTGGCGGCGTCGATGAGCATCAGTGGTGCGTCGGTCACACCCTCAGCGTAGGCGGCGTGGCGCGGACGCCGGCCGCCTACGCTGGCCCCGTGCCCCAGGAACTCGACGCCACCGACCGCTCCATCGTCAGCCACCTCTCGCAGGACGGCCGCATGAGCTACACCGAGCTGGCGCAGCGGGTGCACCTGTCCACCTCCGCGGCCCACCAGCGCGTGCGCCGGCTGGAGGACAACGGGGTCATCCGCCGCTACGGGGCGGTGGTGGACCCCGAGGCGGCGGGTCTGCCGATCACGGCGCTGCTCTCGCTGACGCCCTTCGACCCCGGCGCCCCGGACGACGTGCCCGAGCGCCTGCACCACCTCACGGAGATCGAGGCGTGCTGGTCGGTGGCCGGGTCGGCCAGTTACGTGCTGCTGGTGCGCGTCAGCCGGCCCAGCGTGCTGGAGGAGCTCATCGCCGAGATCCGTTCCACCGCACGGTGCTCCACCACCACCACGATGGTGCTCACCACGCCGTGGGAGAACCGCACGGCCTTCGCCCACCTGGGGGAGTGAGGCGCCTCAGGCCTGCCGCACGTCGGCCAGCCGTGCACCGGTGGCGGTGAGCAGCGCGTCGGGGGAGAGTTCCACGTCGAAGCCGCGGCGCCCTCCGCTGACGAACACGGTCCCGTGGTCGGTGATGCGCTGGTCCACGAGCATCGGAAGGCGTGTCTTCTGCCCGAAGGGGGAGATGCCGCCCACCACGTAGCCGGTGGCGCGCTCGGCGGCGGCCACGTCCGCCATCGAGCAGCGCTTCACCCCCAGCTCACGCGCCACGGCCTTGGTGTCCAGGCGGTCGGCCACGGCCACCACGGCGACGGCCAGCTCGTGGCGGCCCTTGGCCCCGGAGTCCACCACGAGCGTCTTGAAGATGCGCTCCTCGGGGATCCCGAGGGCCTCGGCAGCCTCCTGCCCGTAGCCCTCCACGTCGTCCTCGTGGCCGAAGGCGTGGCCGGTCCACGGGACGCCGGCGGCGTCGAGGGCGAGCGTGGCGGGCGTGGTGGGGATCCTCATGCCCCGATCCTGCCAAGCCGGGTGGGTCGCGGCGCGCGCCGGGGCCTGCTGGCCCACACTGGCGCCATGGAGACGATCGTCCTGGAGCAGGTCACGCTGTGGAATCCCGACACCCTGCCGGTGCCGGGGCAGACCGTGGTGCTGGAGGCCGGCCGCGTGGCCTGGCTGGGTCCGGCCGACCGGGCGCCGGACACCTCCGGGCTGCGCGAGGCCCACGTCCTGGCCGGTGAGGGGCGCCTGGTCACGCCGGCGTTCGTGGACGCCCACGCGCACGTCTCGGCCACCGGTGAGGTGCTCGGCGGGGTGGACCTGGCGGGCACCCGGAGCGTCGGCGAGGCCCTGGACCGCATCGCCGAGGCCGCCCGCCAGCGCCCCGGCACTCCGGTGTTCGCCCACTCCTGGGACGAGACCCACTGGGCGGAGAACCGGGCCATGACCTCCGCGGAGCTCGACCGCGCCTCCGGCGGCGGGGTGGTCTACGCCCCGCGTGTGGACATGCACGCCGCCACGGTGTCCTCCTCCCTGGCGGCCGTGGCCCAGGTGGCCAGCAAGGACGGGTGGGACGGCGTGGGCACCGCCACCCGGGCCGCCCAGGACGCGGTGGTGGCCGCCTGGGCGGCGAGCGTGGGCCCGGACGCCCGCCGCCGCAACATCGCCTTCGCCCTCGATGCCGCGGCCCGCGCCGGGGTGGGCACGGTGCACGAGATGGGCGCGCCCAATCTCACCAGCCCCGACGACGTGCGCGACGTGGTCGACGCCGGGGGAGCCGGCACGGTACGCACGGACGCCTACTGGGGGGAGTGGGTCGACGACCCGGTGCGCGCCTCCCACCTGCGGCAGGCCCTCGGCGTCATCGGGCTGGGCGGCGACCTCTACCTGGACGGCAGCTTCGGCGCCCGCAACGCCGGCCTGCTCGAGCCGTACAGCGACGCCCCGGACACCACCGGCGACCTGTACCTCACCGTCGAGGAGGCCGCCACGCACCTGGTGGCCTGCACGCGGGCCGGGGTGCAGGGCGGGTTCCACGCCATCGGCGACGCGGCGGTGCAGGTGGCGGCCGAGGCCCTCGAGGAGGCCGCCCGGCAGCTGGGCGACGCCGCCGTGCGCGCCGCGCACCACCGCATCGAGCACGTGGAGCTGCCCTCCCCCCAGGCCATGCGCACCTTCGCGCGCCTCGGGGTCACCTGCTCCATGCAGCCGATGTTCGAGGGCCTGTGGGGCGGCGGGGACGATCTCTACGCCACTCGGTTGGGCCGCCGCTGGCAGGAGACCAACCCGTGGCGCCGCCTGGACGAGCTCGGCGCGCCGGTGTGCTTCGGGTCGGACTCCCCGGTGACCCCCTGGGACCCGTGGGGCGCCCTGCGCTCGTGCGTGCGCCCGCAGAACCCCGGCGGCCTGCTCACCGCGCCGCGTGCCCTGGCCCTGCACACGCAGGCCGGGTGGCACGCCGCCGGGCGGGCCGGGGGCACCCTGCGCCGCGGCGGCGAGGACGACCTGGTGCTCTGGGACACCCGCGTGCCCACCGTGGCCCGGGATCTCGACGACTGGGTGGCGGACTCCTCCACGCCGCAGGCCCTGCTCACCGTGGTGGACGGCCACCTGGCGCAGTCCAGCGGAATCCCCACGATGTAGTTCACCCGCGAGGCACCCGCCCCTGACCTGCGAAAACGTCCGTTTGCGCAGGTCAGGGCCGGATTGACTCGCGCCAGCCAGCAGGTAGTTTCTGCGCATCACCGATGGCTCCCCACGGGGCGCCCGGTGACCGGGAGGACCACGCTCAGTAGAAAACGTGGACGTGTCGGCACCCAGCCGGCCCGACCGCGGCCCCAACGGCGTGGTCCTCTCGGTCACCGCACGGTCAGCCGGCGACGTACCGGGGGCGAGGGGCGACGCAGCCAGCGTCGCGCCTACACTCCCGGCGTGGTCGCCCTCCTCCAACGCGTGCTCGCCGCCGCCGTGGGCGGCACGCTCGTGTACCTCGCGCACCCCGACGCCGACCTCTGGTGGGCCGCCGCCCCGGGGGTCGCGCTCCTCACCCTGGCCACCCGCGGTGCCCGGCTGCGCACCGGCGCCCTGCTGGGCCTGCTGGCCGGCCTGTGCACCTTCGTGCCGCTCCTGCCGTGGTCCGGCGTCTACCTCGGCGTCGAGGCGTGGCTCGCCCTCGCGGTCTTCCAAGCCGTCTACCTCGTGCCGATGGGGTGGGCCCTGGCCGCCACCCAGCGGTGGACCTCCCGGCTGCGGCCGGCCGCCGAGGCCGTGGCCCTGCCCGTGCTCACCGCCGCGCTGTGGGTCTCCCAGGAGTGGCTGCGCGGATCCCAGCCGTGGGGCGGCTTCAGCTGGGCCCGACTGGCCTTCTCTCAGTCCCACGCCCCCACGCTGCCGGTGGCGCAGTACCTCACCGCCGCGGGGCTCTCCGCCTGGGTGGCCGCCACCGGGGGAGTGCTGGCCGTCGCCGTGCTCGCCGCGGCCCGGGCGCGATGGGGGCATGCGGCCGGGTCGCTCGCGGCGGCCGGGGCGCTCACGGCATCGCCGCTGCTGCTGCCGCTGAGCACCCCCACCGGCCCGGAGGTCGAGCTGCTGGCGGTGCAGGGCGACGCCCCGCAGACCGGCTTCCAGTTCGACCACGGCGCCCGCCAGGTGCTCACCAACCACACCGCCCTGGTGCAGCAGGCCGCCCGCGAGGTGGCGGACGGCACGCGCCCCGCCCCGGACGTGGTGCTGCTGCCGGAGAACGCCGCCGACGCCAACCCGCTGACCGACCAGCGCGCCGCCGAGCTGGTGGCCGAGGCGAGCCTGGCCGTCGACGCCCCGATGCTGCTCGGCGCCATCCCGCGCGAGCCCGGCCCGGGCCCCAGCAACGCGGTGCTGCAGTACCTGCCCGGGCAGGGTCCCGTGGCCCGCTACGACAAGCAGCACCTCGTGCCCTTCGGGGAGTGGGTGCCGCTGCGGCCCCTCGTCCGGGCGATCACCGCGAAGGCCGACCTCGTGCCGCAGGACTTCGTGGCCGGCGCCGCCCCGGGGGTGATGGACCTGCCGGTGCGCCGGGAAGTCTCACAGGACGGGGTGCTGCGCCTGGGCCTGGGCATCTGCTTCGAGGTGGCCTACGACGACCTCATGCGCGACCCGGTGGAGCGCGGCGCAGGCATGCTCTTCGTGCCCACCAACAACGCGAGCTTCGGCCACGGCGCCCAGTCCACCCAGCAGCTGGCCATCAGCCGGGTGCGGGCCGTGGAGCACGCCCGCACGGTGGCGCAGGTGAGCACCATGGGCACCAGCGCCGTCATCGGCCCCGACGGGCGCACCCTGACCACCCACGACGGGCGGACGCAGACCGGCCTGTACGAGCCCGCCCTGCTCTCGGTGACCGCCCCGCTCAACGACGCGACCACGCCGGCCACCCGCCTGGGCAACTGGCCCACCTGGGTGCTCGGCGCCGTCGCGGCCCTGGGCACCAGCGCCGGGCTGTTGCCGCGCCGCGCCACGGCGACGTCGGCCCCTCGGGGGACCGGCGCACACCGCGCGGCATGATGGGATGACCCGGACGTCTCCCGGTGTTGCACCGGCGACCACCCCAGACCCGATGGAGAACGAGACCCCGTGAGCCAGACCACCGCCCGCACCGCGCCCCTGCAGCGCGTGGCCGTCCTGATCCCCACCTACAACGAGGCCGAGAACATCGAGTGGATCGTCGGGCGCGTGCGCGCCGCGACCCCGCAGGTGGACGTGGTGGTGCTGGACGACAACTCCCCGGACGGCACCGGTGAGATCGCCGACCGCATGGCCGCTGCCGACCCGCAGGTGCACGTGCTGCACCGCAAGGGCAAGGAGGGCCTCGGACGCGCCTATCTCGCCGGCTTCGCGTGGGCCCTGGAGCAGGGCTACGACGCCGCGGTGGAGATGGACGCCGACGGCTCCCACCAGCCCGAGCAGCTGCACCTGCTGCTGGAGGCCGCCGACCGCGGTGCCGACCTGGTGCTGGGCTCCCGCTGGGTGCCCGGCGGCAGCGTTGTGAACTGGCCGCTGGACCGCAAGATCATCTCGATGGCGGGCAACCTGTACATCAAGATCGCCCTGGGCATGCCGCTGGGCGACGCCACCGGCGGCTACCGCGTGTACCGCGCCAGCGCCCTGCGCGCCATGGACCTCACCACCGTGGACTCGGTGGGCTACTGCTTCCAGGTGGACATGGCCTGGCGTGCGGTCCGCTCCGGCATGCGCGTGGTGGAGGTGCCGATCGAGTTCATCGAGCGCGAGCGCGGCAACTCCAAGATGGACTCCTCCATCGTCAAGGAGTCGCTGGTGCGGGTGACACGCTGGGCCGTGGAGCACCGCCTCGGCCAGGTGCGCCGCGCCCTGGGCCGCGGCCGGACTCAGGAGCTGGGCCACCGGTGAGCCCCCGTGTGATCTCCTCCGGCGCCGGGCGCACCCGGCGCCGTCGCCCCCGCTGGATGGTGGCCCTCAGCGTGCTGCTGCTGGTCATGCCGATGCTGGAGGTCGCCGTCATCATCAGCGTCGGCCAGCAGATCGGCATCGGGTGGACACTGCTGATGCTCGTCTTCTGGTCGAGCCTCGGCGCCTGGCTGGTCACGCGCGAGGGCTCGCGCACCTGGAAGCTGCTCAAGAACTCCCTGGCCACCGGCCACGAGCTCTCGCGGCAGCTCACCGACGCCGCGCTGGTGCTGGTGGGCGGCACGCTGCTGCTGGCCCCCGGCTTCGTGACCGACGCCATGGGCCTGTTCCTCGTGGTGCCCTTCACCCGGCCGATCACGCGCCGGGTGCTGCAGCGCGTGGTGGAGAAGAAGCTCCTCGGCGGCCTCATCGGCGGCGACCCCTTCGGCGAGGAGCCGATGGGCTTCGGCGCCTGGGGGAGTGGCCCCGCGGGACCCTCCGGGTTCGGCACCCCCACCGACGACGCGCGCACGAGTCCGCCCCGCCCGGGTGCGGGCACGTCAGGGTCCGCCACGGCGGGGGAGGACGAGGTGCTCGAGGGCGAGATCGTCGACCCGCCCCGGTGGTCGCGCTGAGGTGTGCCACGCCACGGGGCCGTGAACTGGCGGTGAACACCGCACCTCTGGCACACTGACGGATTGCCGCTCTGCAGCGGCACCTCACACCCCATCGGGGTGGCCACCCGGGAACACGCGCACGTCACCGTGCGTTCACCTGTGCGTGGCACGGGCCGTCGCGCGTCACGAGACCGCGCCGACGCCCACCGACGGACCACCAGTCACCCAGCGTCCGCCCCCTCGCCGGGGCATCAGGAGTACAAGCATGGCCGAGCGTTCCCTGCGTGGCACCAACCTGTCCGCCCTGTCGATGGAGAGCGACGAGAACGTCACCTTCAGCGAGCGACAGCTGGTGCGCTACAACTGCCCCGAGGGCCACGTCACCGAGCTGCCCTTCTCCGTGGAGGCCGAACTCCCCGCCCTGTGGGAGTGCCGCTGCGGCAAGGAGGCCAAGCTCGAGAACGGCCCGGAGCCGGAGCGCAAGCCCACCAAGCCGGTGCGCACCCACTGGGACATGCTCCTGGAGCGCCGTTCCATCCCGGAGCTCGAGGAGCTCCTCGAGGAGCGCCTGCAGTACCTGCGCGACCGTCGCGGCGTGACCAAGAAGGCCAGCTGACGATCCCCCGAGCCGCGTGCCGACCCCCTCGGCCGGCACGCACGACGGAGCCCCACGCACCATCCCCCCTCCGGCGCGTGGGGCTCCGTCGTGTCAGGACCCGCTGCGGCCTCAGCCGCGCTCGGGGTCCAGCCCCTCCACGGTGGCTCCGCTGCCGCGGTCGCGGGGACCGTCGGGACCCGGCTGCGGGTCCAGCGGCTGGCCGTCGGAGTCGACGCAGACCGGCACCACAGCGGTCGGTTCGCGGGACTCCTCCTGCTCCCGGCGGGTCTCCTCGTCCTCCAGCAGGTCCTGCCGGCGGGCGCGGGTCTCCGGGTCGTCCATGGAGCGCAGGTCCACCTGCTCGTTGAGGTAGCGCAGCACCACCACCACGCTCGCGGCCACCGGGACGGCCAGGAAGGCGCCGGGGATGCCCCACATGGAGCCACCCACGGCCACCGAGAGCAGCACGATGCCCTCGTGCAGCTGCATGGCCTTGCCCTGCACGATCGGCTGCAGGATGTTGCCCTCCACGTTCTGCACGAAGAGCACGATGCCCAGCAGGATGAGCGCCTTGGTGAGGCCCACGGAGACCAGCGCCACGAGCACGCTCAACGTACCGATCGTGACGGCACCCACGATGGGCACGAAGCCACCGAGGAAGGTGAGGATGGCCAGGGCACCCCACATCGGCACGCCGAGCACCACCAGGCCGATGCCGATGAGGGTGGCGTCGACCGCCGAGATGATGGCCTGGCTGCGCACGTAGCCGCTGAGGGTGCTCCACAGGCGGGTGCCCAGGGCGGTGATGTGCGGGGCCGCGGCGCGTCCCGAGAGGTGGCTCACCCACGGCAGGAAGCGGTCGCCGTCGCGGACGAAGAAGAAGGTGAGCACCAGGGTCATCAGGGCCGTCACGAAGGCCGACCCGACGGCCGCGACGCCGCTGAAGACACCCTTGCCGATCTCACCGCTGGCGTCCTGGATCTTGGTGGTCAGCTGGTCGATCGCCTTGTTGACCTGCTGGTCCTGGATGTTCAGCGGCGGCCGGGAGGCCCAGTCCTGCACCTGCTCGATGCCGGTGACGGTGCGCTCGGCCAGCTGGCCGCTCTGGTCCACCATCGAGGGGATGATGGCCGAGAGGACCGCCAGCAGCAGCACCAGCGCCCCGAGCACCGTGGTCAGGGCCGCCAGACCGTTGGGCATGAAGGAGCGCAGCAGCCGGGCCACCGGCTGGAGCACCGAGGCCAGGATGAGGGCCAGCAGCAGGGGCAGGACGCCCACCCAGAGCTTGCCCACGAGCCACAGCACGGCCCCCAGCGCCGCCATGACGAGCAGGAGGCGGCCCGCGAACGCCGCCGTGGAGCGGAACCCCCGGGCGATGACCTCGCTGCGGTCGCCCACGGAGTCGGGGTCGCGATCCGGTGCGCGTCGGGCATCGTCATTGCGGACCCGCAGGGCCTCCAGACCCTTGGGTTCCCACCTGCGCAGGTGTGTCAGTCGATTCACGCGCGCCATGGTGTCACGGTGGCAGCCTGCAGGCACCCGGACCGCGGCGGGGCGTGACAGCCGACTGACAGTGCTACCCCCTAGGGTGCCGGGCGTGATCTCCCCGCGCCGTACCCTCGCCCTGACCGCTGCCGCCACCACGTCGATCGTCGTGGGTGGGTGTGCCGAGCAGTCCGGGCAGGACCCGTCCACCGGCTCCACCGCGACCACCGCCTCCTCGCCCGTGACCGGCTCGCCGGGGGAGTCCGCGTCGTCCGAGCCGTCGGACTCCCCGTCCACCGCGGCCTCCGCCGACCCGTCGGCCCCCAGCTCCTCCGAGCCCTCGCCCTCCTCCGACCCCGCCCCGGAGGGTGCCGTGGTGCCGCCCGCGCAGCGTCCCGACGACCCAGCCGCCGGCCCGGTCCACCTCGCGGTCGTCGGCGACCTCAAGCTCGCCCACCGGGCGGCCGGTGACATCACCGCGGGCCGGGGGTCCCGGGTGTTCGCCGGCGTCGCCGACGAGCTGGCCTCCGCCGACCTCACGCTGGGCAACCTCGAGACCACGCTGGGCACCGCCCGGGACCAGGGCGACCGGCAGCACAAGCGGTACACCTTCATGTCGCCGCCCTCCTCGCCGGAGGTGCTGCTGGACGCCGGCTTCGACCACGTGAGCCTGGCCAACAACCACGTCTACGACTTCGGCGAGCCCGGCATCCTCTCCACCGTCCGTGCCCTCGACCAGGCGGGGCTGCCGCACTCGGGGGCCGGCGCCGACCCCCGGGCCGCCCGCGAGCCAGCGGTCCTGGAGGCCAACGGCCGGCGGATCGCAGTGCTCAGCTACATGGACGTGCCTGCCGACAACGCCCGCATCTTCTTCTCCAACAAGCAGTGGGAGGCCACCTCCCAGCGCGCCGGCGTCGCCTGGGGACACCCCGAGCAGGTGGCCCAGGACGTGGCCGCGGTCCGTGACCAGGTGGACGACGTGCTCGTGGTGATGCACGCCGGGCGGGAGAACAAGACCTTCCTCGTGGAGGAACAGCGCGCCATCGCACAGGCCGCCCTGGACGCCGGCGCCACGGCCGTCCTGGGCCACCACGCGCACGTGCTCCAGGGCTACCGGCAGGACCCGCAGGACGGCACGGCGGTGGCCTGGGGGCTGGGCAACTTCGTGTTCGACGGCTACCCCGAGGGCGCCGAGCAGACCGACTCGGCCATCCTGCACCTCACACTGGACGACCAGGGCGTGACCGACCTGTCGTTCACGCCGGTGGCGCTGCGTGGCGGCTACCCGGTGGCCCTCGACGAGACCTCCGGGCGGGGCCGCGCGATCCTCGACCGGCTGGAGCGCCTCGAGAAGTGAGCCCGCTCAGCGGGCCGGGACGGGCCGGGTGCCGTCGGTGTCGGCCAGCGCCGGCACCCCGGCCGCGACGGC
>NZ_KV824291.1:0-4262 GCF_001816045.1 Kytococcus sp. HMSC28H12 | reverse complement strand
ACTCGACAGTCGAGTTCAGCACCGGTGCGGGATCGGGTTGGGTGTCAGGCCGAGAACGGCACCGGTGCGGGATTGGAAGGGCCGGCGCGCCAGGGCCGGGGGAGGAGCGGGCAGCGGTCATGCGGCGCGGGTGCCGGAATCCTCCAACGCCCGCAAGAGGGCCTCGCGCAGACGTGCGGGACGACTCAGGTCACGGCTCGTCGCACGGATGACCGTCCACCCGGCAGCCTCGTACAGCCGGATGCGTTCGATGTCGAGTTGCCACTGACGCCGGTCGGTGCGGTGGTGGTCCCCCTCGTACTCCGCGGCCACCTTGCGGGAGCGCCACACGAGGTCGCTGCACCCGAGCCACTGGCCGTGGTCGTCGTGCACGTCGGCGTTCACCTCGGGAGCGGGGACTCCCCAGGAGAGCACCAGGTGGCGCAGGTGGGACTCCTTGGGGGAGGCCGCGTCCCCGTCGGCGATGGCTAGGGCTGCACGTGCGCGCCCGGCTCCCCGGCCACCCGGCGCCAGCGACCGGGCGAGGTCCTCCACGGTGAGCGTGCCGGTGAGCGGGCAGTCCCGTCCGATGAGCCAGTCGGCCGCGGCCGTCAGGTCCCGCTCTCCCAACATCGTGGCCAGCCCACGCCAGGTGGTGAGCAGGGAGGCGCAGCGAGCACCATCGACCTCCACGGCCTCGAGCGCAGCGTCCTGGTGTCCGCGGACCCCACGGCGTTGAGGTGCCCGGTGCGGCGGGCGGGCTGAGACGTGAACCGGTTCGTCACGTTGCCACGGCGTGGGGAGGGGGATCCCGTGGAAGCGTGCGGCGGTGATGTGGCTGGCGACGAGGTGCTCGGGCAGCGTGGACAGCACTGCCCGCACGATGCTCGGTCCTGCGAGGTCGGCTGGGACCATCAGACCCTGCGTGGGGCTCCAGGCGCCTTGACGGTGCAAGGCGTCGCGGGTCGTCGGTCCGCGGGAGGTCTCCACCCGTCGCCCGCGCGTTGTCCTGAACCAGGAATCCCCCTCGTGCATGTCCCAAGAGTGCCGCGTCCGGGGGATGGCGGGGCGGTGGTCGTCCACAGGCTGCGCGTTCGGTGGGGTTGCCGCTGAGCTGTGCGGGAAGGTGCGTCGCGAGAACCGCACCGGTGCTGAACTCGACAGTCGAGTTCAGCACCGGTGCGGGATCGGGTTGGGTGTCAGGCCGAGAACGGCACCGGTGCGGAGTTCGACCGGGGTGATGCCAGCGAGGGCGCACCAGGATGCCCGGACCGCCGGCTCACGGGCTGTCGGCGCCGCCGTTCACGTTGAGCGTCTCGCCCACCACGTAGCTCGCGTCGTCGCTGGCCAGGAAGACGTACGCCCCGGCGAGCTCGGCCGGCATCCCCGCCCGGCCCAGCGGCTGCTTGTGCCCGAAGGTCGGCAGCTTCTCCTTGGGCTGCCCCTCCACCACCTGCAGCGGCGTCCAGATGGGCCCCGGCGCCACGAGGTTCACGCGGATCCCCTTCGGTGCCAGCTGCTTGGCCAGGCCCTTGCCGAACCCGTTCTCCGCCGCCTTGGTGGTGGCGTAGTCCAGCAGGTGGTCGCTGGGGGAGTAGGCCTGCACGGAGGTGGTGATGATGATGCTCGACCCCGGCTGCAGGTGCGGCACGGCGGCGCGGCACAGCCAGAACATGGCGTACACGTTGGTGCGCATCGTCAGGTCGAACTGCTCGTCGCTGATCTGCGTGATGTCCGGCACCGACACCTGCTTGCCGGCGTTGCTCACGAGGATGTCCAGCCCGCCGAGCTCCTCCACGGCGCGGTCCACGAGGGTGTCGCACTCCTCGCGGGTGGTCAGGTCGGCCGGGATGGAGACGGCGCGGCGCCCCTCGGCCTCCACGAGGGCCACGATGCGGTCGGCGTCCTCCTGCTCGTCCGGCAGGTGGTTGATGGCCACGTCCGCGCCCTCACGGGCGTAGGCGATGGCGACGGCGGCCCCGATGCCGGAGTCGCCGCCGGTGATGAGGGCCCGCATGCCGGCCAGGCGGCCGTGGCCGCGGTAGCTGTCCTCGCCGAGGTCGGCGGTGGGCTCCAGCTGGGCGTCCAGGCCGGGGAAGTCCTGGTCCTGCTCGGGGGCGGTGATCCTGGGGAACCGGGTGACGGGGTCGGTCCCGGCGGTCTGCGGCGTCTTCTCGCTCATGCCTCCACTCTGCCGCGGACCCCCGGCGCCTCGCACCCGGAGCCCCCGGTGGGAGGTGTCACACCGAGAGGTCGTACTGCCGCAGGCGCCTTCGGTCGGCGGCCGACCCGGACTCCTGCAGCGCGAGCAGCTCGGCGTAGAGCCCACCGGAGCGGGCCAGCTCCGCGGGCGTGCCCACCTCGTCGATGCGGCCGTCCTTGAGCGTCTCGATGCGGTCCACCGTGTGCACCGTGGAGAGGCGGTGGGCGATGATCAGCGAGGTGCGCCCGGCCATGAGCTCGTCCAGCCCGGCCTGCACCTGACGCTCGCTGCGGGTGTCCAGGGCGCTGGTGAGCGTCGTCAGCCACACGTACAGGGGGAACACGATGAGCAGCACCAGCGCCAGCCACCACGAGTACCAGGCCGAGACCACCAGCACCGCGGCGGTGGTGAGCAGCATGGGCAGGAAGTTGTTGGCGAACCCGTTGAGGAACTGCGTGGTCTCGGAGATGTTGCGCGAGAGCCGGTTGATCACCGTGCCGGTGAGCTCGCGGTCGAAGTGGCGCTGCGGCAGGGAGAGCAGCTTGGCGTAGTACCGGCTGGAGAGGATGCGCCGCATGCGTACCGCCGTGACATCACCCCAGTAGCCCCCCGTTGGACAGGAGCGTGTTGGTCAGGTCGGTGGCCAGCAGGGCCACGGCCAGCAGCAGGATGGCGCGCACGTCGGCGTCCGTGTGGCCGCCGGAGCAGGGAGCGCACGGGTGGATCGTTCCACCCCGCACCGGGCGGTCAGGACAGCACGAGTGGTCAGGACAGGACGAAGTCCTCCGGTCGTCCGCGCAGCAGCCGGAGGAGGTCGCGGCGCAGTCCCGGCCACATGACCGCCTGCGGGTCGGGCACCAGCCCGGCGCGGCGCTGCAGGTCCGTCACACGACGCTCCCAGGCCTCGACCGCCCGGGGGGTGGCCACCACCCGCCGGGCGTCGCTGGACACCAGGGTGCGCACGAGCCGGGCGACCAGCGCGGCGCGTGCCCCGTGCAGGGCGGCGTCACCGCCCACCGGGAGGTCGGAGGCGGGGCCGTGGGTGACGAACAGGTTGGGCACGCGGCCGAGCGTGCCCAGGTGCGGAGCCCAGTCGGCCAGGAGGCCGCCGTCGGCGGCGTCGAGTCCCTCGATGCCGGCGCCCGGGCCCACCGGGTGCGCGCCGGTGGCCAGCACGAGGGCGTCCACGCGGTGACGGGTTCCCTGGACGTCCACCACGGCATCGGGGGCGATACGGTGCACGGCGGTGCGGTGCAGCGTGATGCCCCCTGCGGCCACCTGCTCGAACCACGCCTCGGACCGCACGGTGCCGCGCGAGAGCGGCGAGGAGGCGTGGTGCAGCTCCACCGCCTCGGGGTCCAGGTGCTGTCGGGCCAGGGCGGTGGAGGCCTGCATCGCGCGCTGCCACGGCAGCGGGGTGGGGTCCAGGGCGCCCTCGGCGAGTGCCCACGGCACGCGGGCGGCCGGCGGCAGACCTGTGCGGACCACGCGGCCCACGTCGCGGAGTCGCTGCCCGGCGGCGTCCACGCGGCGGTTGCTCGTCCAGAGGTCCACCGGGTCGGCGTCGGGGCGCTCGGGCAGCACCCAGGGCTGCTCGGGGGAGAAGACCAGCACGTCCGCGCCCTGCTCGGCCAGCGCAGCGGCGGTGTGCACGTGCTCGGTGGCCGAGAGGTGGCCGGCCGCAGGGGACCGGCCGTCCACGCCGGGGGCCAGGACGGCCACACGACGCCCGGCGAGGTCCAGGTCGGACTGCCACACGTGCGTGTGCAGCAGGGGCCCCTCGAAGGCGTCGGTGCCGCGCACCTCGGGCACCACCGGTTCGCCCTCGTGCCCCGTGGCCAGCACCAGGGCCCGGGCGTGCAGCTGGCTCCCGGAGGCCAGGGTGAGGGTCCACGAGCCGTCGGACTGCTGCGCGGCGCGGGTCACCCGGTCGTGCACCAGCTTCTGCCCGATGCCGGCCCACGCCCCCACCCGCTGCAGGTAGCCCACCATCGCCGGGGCGGAGGGGGAGCGCTCGGCGGGGGTGCGGTCGCGGTGGCGCAGGGTGGACTCGCTGAGCGAGCCGCGGCTGCGGGCGCCG
>NZ_KV824290.1:0-9165 GCF_001816045.1 Kytococcus sp. HMSC28H12 | reverse complement strand
AACGCCCGCCACCTCCCGGTGGCGGGCGTTCCGCTGTGTGGTGCGTCCGTCAGGCGCTGGCGCCCAGGTGGACCACCGAGCGCAGGGTGCGCACGGCCACGTTGAGCGGGGCCACGCCCGGCTCGTCGATGGCGCGCACGTCCTGCAGCATCGCCTCGGTGCGCTCGATGGTGTGCGCGTTGCGCTCCGCCCAGGCCGACACCCGCTCCTCGGGGGTGCCGTCGGGCTGACCGGCCGTGATGACCCGGACGAGGTCGCGGTGCACGCCGTAGAGGTCGTCGCGCAGCGCGCCGCGGGCCAGGGAGCCCCACCGGTCGTCCTGCGGCAGGGCGGCCACCTCGTTGAGCAGGCGGTCGAAGCCGAACTGCTCGCTGGCCACGAAGTAGACGCGGGTGAGGTCCTCCACGTCGCCGCCGTTCTCATCGGCCAGGGTCACCACGTCCAGCAGCGAGTAGACGTCCAGCAGGGCCGCGGTGGTGCCGGCGAGCTCCTCCGGAACGCCCTGCTCCACCAGGCGGTCGCGGAAGGCCGCGTAGCGGGCGGCCTCCTCGCCCTTGAGCATCTCGGGCACCTTGGGACCGACGGCCGCCACCGACACGCGGAACCGCTCGATCTCGGCGCCGATGTCCATGGAGGCCGGGCGCGAGCTGACGAACCAGCGCATGGCGCGGTCCAGCAGGCGGCGGAACTCCAGGTACATGGCGGTCTGGGCCTCGGTGGGCACCTTGTTGTCCAGCGCCTCCACCTGCTCCACGAAGCCCTTGAGGTCGAAGACCTCGCGCGCCACCACGTAGGCACGGGCGACGTGGTCGGGCTGGGCACCGGTCTCCTCGAGGGCTCGGAAGGCGAACGTGATGCCGCCGCGGTTCACCATCGAGTTGACCACCGAGTTGACGATGATCTCGCGGCGCAGCGGGTGCTCCAGCAGCTGGTCGGCGTAGTGCTCCTTCATCGGCGCCGGCAGGTAGTCCAGCAGCGTGGAGGTGAACCACTCCTCGTCGGGCAGCGAGCTGTCCAGCAGGGCGTCCTTGAGGTGCAGCTTGGCGTAGGCCACCAACACGGAGAACTCCGGCGAGGTGAGGCCCTGCCCGGCCTCGATGCGGCGCGCCATCTCCTTGGTGGAGGGCAGGAACTCCAGCTGGCGGTCCAGGCCGGCGTTCTGCTCCAGGAACTTCATGAGGCGCTGGTGCACCGGGGCCATGGAGTCCTGACGGGCGCGAGCGTTGCCCAGCAGCACGTTCTGCTCGTAGTTGTCCCGCAGCACGATGCGGGCCACCTCGTCGGTCATGGACTCGAGGAAGGCGTTGCGCTCCTCCAGACCCAGGTCGCCGCGGCGCACCAGCTCGTTGAGCGGGATCTTGATGTTGACCTCCTGGTCGGAGGAGGCCACACCGGCGGAGTTGTCGATGGCGTCGGTGTTGATGCGCACCCCGTGCTGGGCCGCCTCGATGCGTCCCAGCTGTGTGGCGCCGAGGTTGCCGCCCTCGCCCACGACCTTGGCGCGCAGCTCCGAACCGTTGACGCGCAGCGCGTCGTTGGCGCGGTCGCCCACCTCGAGGTCGGTCTCGGCGGTGGCCTTGACGTAGGTGCCCACGCCGCCGTTCCAGATGAGGTCGACCGGCGCCTTGAGCAGGGCGCTGATGAGCTCGTTGGGGGTGAGCTGGTCCACGCCCTCGTCCAGCCCCAGGGCCTCCCGCATCTGGGGGCTCACCGGCACGCTCTTGGCCGAGCGCTCGAAGACGCCGCCGCCCTCGCTGATGAGCTCGGGGTCGAAGTCCATCCACGTGGTGCCGGGCGTCTCGAAGAGGCGCTTGCGCTCGGCGAAGGTGGCCGCGGCGTCCGGGGTCGGGTCCACGAAGACGTGCAGGTGGTTGAAGGCACCCACGAGGCGGATGTGCTCGGAGCGGAGCATGCCGTTGCCGAACACGTCACCACCCATGTCGCCGATGCCCACCACCGTGAAGTCCTCGGTCTGGGTGTCGTGGCCCATCTCGCGGAAGTGGCGCTTGACCGACTCCCAGGCACCGCGGGCCGTGATGCCCATGGCCTTGTGGTCGTAGCCGGCGGAGCCACCGGAGGCGAAGGCGTCACCCAGCCAGAAGCCGTAGGCCTCGGAGACCGAGTTGGCCAGGTCGGAGAAGGCCGCGGTGCCCTTGTCGGCGGCGACCACGAGGTAGGTGTCGTCCTCGTCGTGGCGCACCACGTCGCGGGCCGGCACGACCTCGCCCTCGACGAGGTTGTCGGTCACGTCGAGCATGCCGGAGATGAAGCGCGTGTAGGCACGCTTGCCCTCCTCCACCCAGGCGCCGCGGTCGACGGCCGGGTCCGGCAGCTGCTTGGCGAAGAAGCCGCCCTTGGAGCCGGTGGGCACGATGACGGCGTTCTTCACCATCTGCGCCTTGACCAGGCCGAGCACCTCGGTGCGGAAGTCCTCCCGGCGGTCCGACCAGCGCAGGCCACCACGGGCCACCGTGCCGAAGCGCAGGTGCACGCCCTCGACGGACGGTCCGTAGACCCAGATCTCGAACATCGGGCGCGGCTGCGGCAGCAGCTCGATGTCGCGCGGGCTCAGCTTGAGCGAGACGAACGGCTTGGGCTCGCCCTCGGCGTCGGCGACGTAGAAGTTGGTGCGCAGGGTGCCGCGCAGCACCTCCACCAGCCCGCGGATGATGCGGTCGTGGTCGAGCGAGGCCACGTCGTCCAGCAGGCGGCCGAGCTCGGTGAGCGACTCCTCGGAGACCTCGCGGCGCTCCTCGACGCTCCCCTCGCGGGCGGGGTCGAAGCGGGCCTCGAAGGCCTCCACGAAGGCGCGGGCCACCTTCGGGTTGGCCGTCATCGCGCCCTCGATGTAGGGCAGCGAGAAGTGCGAGCCGGCCTGGCGCAGGTACCGGGCGTAGGTGCGCAGGATGACCACCTGGCGCCAGGAGAGGCCGGCGGTGAGGCTCAGGGCGTTGAGCAGGTCGGACTCCGCGGCACCGCTCCAGGTGGCGCTGAAGGTCTCCTCGAAGCGCTGGGCCACGGCCTCGGCGTCGCCCTCGGCGCCCTCCCACAACTCGGCCGACGCGGCCCGCAGGCCGAAGTCGTAGATGCGGGTGGCGGCAGCGTCGTCGCGCAGGTGGTAGGGGCGCTCGTCGATGACCTCGAGGCCGAAGTCGGTGAAGACCGGCAGCAGGTCCGACAGGGTGGCCGGGCCGCTGCGGTACACCTTGAGGCGTCGGTCGGTGTCGGCGGCCTCGGAGGACTCGTCACGGTAGAGGTGCACCGCCACGTCGTCCTCGCCCAGGCCCTCCAGGCGCCCGAGGTCGGCCAGCGCCACCTCGGGGGCGAAGTCCTCCTTGTAGGACTGCGGCAGGGCGGCCAGACGGTGCAGCAGGCCCCCGTCGTCGATGCCGTTGGTCTCGCTGATGTGGGTGACCTTCTCGTCCCAGGTCTGGGTGGCCTCCAGCAAGTCTCGCTCCAGGGTCTCGGTGTCGATGTCGCCGAAGTCCTGCCCGGAGGGCAGGCGCACGACGAAGCGCAGGCGCGCCATGGCCTCGCCGGTCACCGTGGCGGTGAAGTCGACGAGCTCGGTGTCGAAGTAGGTGCGCAGGGCGTCGGTCATGGCCGAGCGCACCTGGGTGTTGTAGCGGTCGCGCGGCACGTACACCAGCAGGGTGACGTAGCGGCCGAACTCGTCGCGGCGCAGGATGACCGACGGGCGACGGCTCGAGCGGATCCACAGGACCTCGTGTGCGATGGCGTCGAGCTCCCCGGCGGACGCCTGGAAGACGTCGTCGCGGGGCAGGTTCTCCAGGACGGCCAGCAGGTCCTTGCCCGAGTGGCTGGTGCTGCCGAAGCCGGAGCGCTCCATGATCGCCTCGGCCTTGTCGCGCACCACCGGGATGTCGCGCACCGACGCGGAGTAGGCCGAGGAGGTGAGCAGGCCCAGGATGCGGATCTCGCCCACCACGGTGCCGGCCTCGTCGAAGGTGCGCACGCCCACGTAGTCCAGGTGGGCGTCGCGGTGCACGGTGGCGCGGCTGTTGGCCTTGGTGACGGTCACCGGGCGGGGCTCGCGCGCGGTCTCGCGGGCCTCGGGGCGCATCGTGGTGACGTCGTGCGAGAGCGCACGGTCGCCGCGCAGGATGCCCAGGCCGGAGCCCGGCTCCGCACGCAGGCCGAGCTCGCCGTCGACCTCGGCGAGCGCGTACTCGCGGATGCCCAGCAGGGTGAAGTGGTCGTCGGCCAGCCAGCTGAGCAGCTCGGCGGCCTGCGTGGCCTCGGCCGGGTCCACGGTCGCCGGCGGGGCGGAGCGGAACGACTCGGCCAGGCGCTCGAGCTCGGCCCGCATCGGCGTCCAGTCCTCCACCGCCACGCGCACGTCCTCCAGGACGCGCTGCAGGTTCTCGGCGATGGCGTCCACGTCGGCCGAGGCGGTGGCCGGGCGCACGGTGATGTTCATCCACGACTCCACGACCTCGCCGTCGGCGAGCTCGTGCTCCGGGGTCCAGACCTGCATGGCCTCGAGCACGCCCTCGGCGGAGCGGCGCACCACCAGCTGCGGGTGGAGCACACCCATGACGTCCCAGCCCAGGCGGTGCAGCTCGTGGATGACGGAGTCCACCAGGAAGGGACGGTCGCCCGTCACCACCTGCACGCCGAGGTTCTCCGGGAGGTGGCGCAACACCACCACGTCCTCGCCGTCGGCGCGGCGGTGCGCGGCCTCGAGGTGCTGGGTGGGGATGTCGACGAGCTCGTCCACCGAGCGGCTCGCGACGTCCGCGTCGTAGACGCGCTTCCAGTAGTGGTCCAGCACGTCACCGGTGAGGAGGCCGTCCGCCTGCTCGGCCCGGGTCCGCGCCTCGGCGACGCGTTCCTCGCGGGCCCGTGCGGACTGCTTCGACTGCTTCTCGGCCGCCGAAGCCCCTCCCCGGGGCGACATGTCGGACTGGCTGGTCATGGGTGAATCATCCTCGTTCCGTGACGTGACCTGGAACCGGCACTCCGCGGTCCCGGGATGACTCTAGTCCCGGGCCCCGGGCCTGTGCACAGGCCCCGACGCCGGCGCGCCCGACTGCCCTAGCCTCCCCCCATGGTCGTTCCCACGCCGCCCCCTGCCGGCCCCTCCGAAGCCTCGCCGAGCGCCCTCGCGGCCCCCCACCGGACCGCCCCCTCGGCGCGGGTCGCGGACCTCGCCGGCGCCCTGCTCGAGGTGCACCCCTGGGTGGGCAGCCCGTCGGCTCAGGCCGCTCTCGACGACGCCCTGCTGGCGGTGTGCGAGCAGCTGCTCGGGCCGCCCACGGACCCCGGCGCCGCTCCCCCGGCGTGGGTGGTCGGCGACCACGGGCGCGCCGACCTCGCCTCGGTGCGTGCCACCGCGGCCCGGCTGGTGCGTACCGCCCACGGGCTTCAGGGGGCCGGCGAGCACCCGGCGGGGGCCGCCGCCTGCCTCGACCTGGCGGGCGCCCTGCACGCCTTCGCCGAGGACCTCGTGGAGGTCTCGCTGCGGCACCGGGCCGCGAGCCCGCGGGGTGACGGACCGGTCGCGCAGCCGATCGGCGCCCTGCGTGCGGCCAAGCAGCTCACCACGTCGTGCCGGCGCGTCACCGAGGCGCTCACCGGGGCACCCACCGACTAGCGTGGGCGCACCCGACCCAGGAGGACCCCCGTGAGGATCGACCACCGTTTCACCCTGCCCGCCGACGTCGACCGCGTGATGGCCATGGTGGCCGACCCCGAGTACGTGGCCGACAAGATCCGCCGCACCGGCGCCCTGGAGCACACCGTGGACGTCTCCACCGACGGCCCCGGGCCCGTCATCCGCACCACGCGCACCATGGCCACCGACCGCCTGCCGCAGGCCGCCCGTCGCCTCGTGGGCAACGGCGTGACCCTCACCGAGGAGCAGGTGTGGGACGCCCCGGCCGCCGACGGGACGCGCACCGGCCGCCTCGTGGTCACCGCCGCCGGGGCCCCGGCCCGCCTCGAGGCCGACCTGCGCCTGGAGCCCAGGGGCGAGCAGACCGACTTCGTGACCACCGGGGAGTTCACCGTGAAGGTGCCCTTCCTCGGCGGCCAGATCGAGAAGCAGGCAGAGCCGTACGTCGGCAAGGTCATCGGCATGGAGGAGCGCGCCTCCAAGGACTGGCTCGCCACCCACTGAGGCCGTCCCTGCGCCGGCGCCCGCCGCACGGGCCCCGCGCACGACGAAGGCCCCCCGGTCTCCCGGGGGGGCCTTCGTGGTCACGGACGCTCGTCCGCCGAGGGGGCTCAGCCCTGGTAGGGGTAGGCCTCGGAGGTCGGGGCGTCGAAGGTCTCCTTGATGGAACGGGCGGAGACCCAACGCAGCAGGTTCAGCTTGGAACCGGCCTTGTCGTTGGTGCCGGACGCACCGGAACCACCGAAGGGCTGCTGGCCGACGACGGCGCCGGTGGGCTTGTCGTTGACGTAGTAGTTGCCGGCCGCGAAACGCAGGGCCTTGGAGGCCTGCTCCAGGGCGTAGCGGTCCGTGGACAGCACCGCGCCGGTGAGGGCGTAGTCGGTGGTGTTGGCCACCAGCTCGAGGGTGTCCTCGAAGGCGTCGTCCTCGTAGACGTACACGGCCAGGATCGGGCCGAAGTACTCGGTGGTCATCATCTCGTGCTTCGGGTCCTCGACCACGACGACGGTCGGGCGGACGAAGTAGCCCACCGAGTCGTCGTAGGTGCCACCGGCCACGATCTCCACGGAGGAGTCGGACTGCGCGGCGTCGAGCGCCTTCTTGTGCTTGGCGAACGCGCGGTCGTCGATGACGGCGCCCATGAAGTTGGAGAAGTCGGTGACGTCACCCATCGGCAGGGCGTCGGTGCGGCGCGCCACCTCGTCCTTGATCTCGGCCCACATCGACTTCGGGATGTAGGCGCGGGAGGCGGCGGAGCACTTCTGGCCCTGGTACTCGAAGGCACCACGCAGAAGGGCGGTGATGACCTTGGCGGAGTCGGCGCTCGGGTGGGCCAGGACGAAGTCCTTGCCGCCGGTCTCGCCGACGATGCGCGGGTACTGGCGGTAGGTGTCGATGTTGTCACCGATCTGCTTCCACAGCGCCTTGAAGGTGGCGGTGGAACCGGTGAAGTGCAGGCCGGCGAAGTCCGGGTCGGACAGGACGACCTCGGAGATGGCCGGGCCGGTGCCGTGCACCAGGTTGATGACACCGGCGGGCATGCCGGCCTCCTCCAGCAGCTCCATGACGAGCTGGGCGGAGCGGGCCTGGGTGATGGACGGCTTCCACACCACGGTGTTGCCCATGAGCGCCGGGGCGGTGGGCAGGTTGCCGGCGATGGCGGTGAAGTTGAACGGCGTCACGGCGTAGACGAAGCCGTCCAGCGGGCGCCAGTCGGTGCGGTTCCAGGAGCCGTTCGGGCTGACCGGCGGCTGCTCCTCGAGGATCTCGCGGGCGAACTGCACGTTGAAGCGCCAGAAGTCGGCCATCTCGCAGGCGGACTCGATCTCGGCCTGGTGCGGGGTCTTGGACTGGCCGAGCATGGTGGCGGCGTTCATGCGGGCGCGCCACGGGCCGGTGAGCAGGTCGGCGGCCCTGAGCAGGATGGCGGCGCGCTCGTCGAAGGGCAGGGCCTGCCACGCGGGGGCGGCGGCCTTGGCGGCCTCGACGGCCTTCTTGGCGTCCTCGGCGGTGCCGTCGTGCAGGGTGCCGAGCACCTTGGCGTGGGCGTGCGGCTGCACGACCTTGATCTCCTCGCCGGAGCCGGTGACGCGCTCACCGCCGATGACGTGCGGCAGGTCGACCGGGTTGCTCGCGATCTCGGCGAGGGCGACCTCGAGCTCGGCGCGCTCCGGGCTGCCGGGGGCGTAGTCCTTGACCGGCTCGTTGTAGGCCTGGGGCGGCAGCGTCACGGCATCCATGTGTTCTCCTTCGGAGGGATGGGGGTCTTCGTTCCACGGGGGTGAACGTCGGGCGCCCCCGCGGTGTTCCGCACGGGGCATCGATCCCATGGTGTCACGCGCCACCTCCCGCGGGAGGCCGCGGGGAGTGCGACGCAGGTCACCCCAGGAGGCGACGCACCTCGTCGACCTCGGCGGCGTCGTACCAGGAGAGCTCCCACGGCGCCTCGGCGGTCATCCGCCCCTGCGAGACCACGTCGTCGCCGAGGTGGAAGGCCGCGACGTCCGCCAGCCGCGCCTCGACCTCGCTGCCCGGCCCGGTGGCCCCGGCCAGGTCGGCGGCGAGGACCACCACCGGCCAACCCCGCTCGGCGGCGTCGTCGGCCGCCGCGTCCATGCCGTCCTCGGCGTCCTCCTCCGCGGGCTCCACACCGGGCTGGCCCACCGTGCGCCAGCCGGCGGCGGGCACCAGTGCTCCCCCCTCGGCGAGGGTGGCGAGCTCGGCGGCGGTGACGGCGGCGAAGGCGCGGATGCGTGGGGTGCGGCTCATGGCGTCATCGTGGCACGCGCTCGGAGACCAGCTCCGCCAGGCGGCCCAGCTGCCGACCCAGGGCGCTGCGCGGGGCCAGCCACGAGACCGGCTCCCCGGCCAGCAGGGCCCGGTCGGCGACGGACCGGTCCTCCGGCAGCACGAGGTCGACGCCCCGCGCCAGGTGCTGCTCGGCGGTGGTGCGCAGCTCGGCCTCCCGGGCGGCCGAACGACGTGCCCGGTTGAGCACGAGCACCTGCGGGGTACCGCTCGCCACGGCGTCCAGGGCGTCCACACCGCGGACCAGCCGCTGGAGGGCCACCGCGTCGGCCCCACCCACGACCACCAGAAGGTCGGCCTCCTCGATGACCGTGAGCGCCAGCGCGTTGCGCCGGGGTGCCCGCGTGTCGTAGGAGAGCACCTCGTCGTCCTCGAGGCTCGATGCCAGGTCGACCACCGTGACATCGGCCAGGAGCCGCCCGGCGTCCAGCACGGCCCGGGCCGCGGACACACGGACCTCGGGCCAGCGGTCCGCCCGGCCGATGCCGGTGAGCACCCTCAGGCCGGGCCGCAGCTCGCGGGCCACTCCGGCCAGGGCGTGCAGGTCGAGCCGCCCCTCGTCGGCGGCGCGGGCCGCGGCCACGAGACCCGAGGCGTCGTCGAGCAGGGCGAGGTGCTGGCCCAGCCCGGGGGCGTGGGTGTCGCCGTCCACGAGGAGGACCTCGTGGTCCGTCCCGAGCCGGGCGGCGAGCTCCAGGGCGACCGTCGTGCGCCCCGGA
>NZ_KV824289.1:0-891 GCF_001816045.1 Kytococcus sp. HMSC28H12 | reverse complement strand
AGTGCGGGGCGGGTCCCAGGTGGGGACGGGCAGGGCGAACTTCGTGACCTTGAAGGCCTTGGCGATGCGCTTGTCGGCCACCTCACCGGACCGGCCCGGGACGGCCTCGGGGAAGCAGGTGTCGTCCAGGTGGGACCACGGCTCGACCTCGGAGTCGCCCTCCGTGCGCATGACGCGCTGGGAGACCATGTAGAGCAGGCCACCAGAGGGTGTGCCGGCGCATCCGTGGTGGGTCTGGCCGCAGTCGTACCCGTCCCACGGGCCAGGTGGTTGGCCGCACGAGGGGAACACGACGTACTCGTAGTACAGCTTCGGCGGCTTCCCCGGTGCGGGTGGGGCACCACGGGGTGGCACCGCGTCCGCCAGCGCCTCCGCCTCCTCCACGGTCAGGCCGACACCGAAGCCGTCGTCGAAGTCTTCACAATCGATCTGGTGATCACAATCCGATCCGGCTGTGGCCATGAAGACGATCGAGGAAAGCACGTCAGGCACCCTCGGCGTGCCGCTGCAGGGGCATGTCCACGATGTGCCAACCGTCTTGGAACACCAGGCGCATGCTGAATCCAGAGTTCCGACTCCGGGGAACTGATTCAACAACGGCTCCAGACTCATCCACGTAGTCGGTCTTGAGCTGATCGAACCGCACCCCGACCATCCACTTCTTTCCCCCCAGCGGCGTGACACGGGCCGTGGGGCGAATCTTCATCGGGGAACTCGTGGCTCGGTGCCCCTCGGCCGCCGACTCACGCACCGTGGACTCAAGCTGGGCACAGGTTCCACAGGACGTCTCGGAGAACTCCTCGAGCACTCCCGCCTTGGGGTGCTGATAAAGGTGGTTGAGCGTTTTCAGGTACCAGATCCCGAAGGCCTCGGCACCCTCGGCGGTGTTCT
>NZ_KV824288.1:0-4627 GCF_001816045.1 Kytococcus sp. HMSC28H12 | reverse complement strand
CGGGGGCACCCGCTCACCGCGGGTGCCCCCGGCGTGGCCGTTCCCGCACACTGGGTCCACCGGCCCACCGACCCGTCCACCCACCCCAGGAGCCCCATGACCCAGCGAGCCGCCTCGTGACCGCCGCCCAGACCGCACCCGGCCCCGGGGCGGGCCTGCCGCGCTTCCTGGCCCCCTTCGCCACCCGGGACTACCGCCTGCTGGCCACCAGCCTGCTGCTCGTCTCGTTCTCCGCGGGGGTGTGGACCGTGGGGCTGGTCTACGCCGTCAAGGGCCTCGGCGGCCGCGAGGTGGACCTCTCGGTGGTCACGGCCGTGGGCTCGATCGGGCTGGTGCTCTGCGCGCTCGTCGGGGGCGTGGCCGCCGACCGGCTGCCCCTGCGCGGACTGCTGGCCGGCTGCTCGCTGCTGTTCGCCGTCGTCGGCGGGGTGGTGGCGCTGCTGGGGGCCACCGGCGCCCTGCAGATGTGGCAGCTCATGGTCGCGGCCTTCCTGGCCATGGCCTGTGCCGGCATCTACAACCCGGCCTACTCCGCGCTGCTGCCGCGGGTGCTGCACGACGACCAGCTGCTGGCCGCCAACGGCCTGGAGGCCGCGAGCCGCCCGGTGCTGCAGCAGGCGGCCGGTCCGGCCGTCGCCGGCTTCGTGGTGGGGGCGGTGGCGCCCTCGGCGGCGATGGCGGTGGTGACCGTGGCGCAGGCAGGGGCCGTGGCCTGCGTGCTGGCGCTGCGCACCGGAGGGCTGTTCCGGCGTGCGCTGCCGGTGGAGGAGCAGGGACCGGACCAGTCGGTCTGGCGCGACTTCACCGAGGGCGCCGCGTACACCTGGCGCACCCCCTGGCTGGCGGCCACGCTCGTGTGGTCGGTGGTGGCGGTGTTCCTGTTCATCGGGCCGATGGAGGTGCTGCTGCCCTTCATCGTCACGCGCCACGGGGGCGGACCGGACACCTTCGGGCTGCTGCTGGCGTGCCTGGGTGCGGGGGCCGCGGTGGGGGCCATCGGCGTGAGCTCCCGCCGCCTGCCGCGGCGCTACCTCACGGTCATGATCACGGTGTGGTCGGTGGCGGCGGTGCCCTTCTTCGCCCTGGCGATCACGGACAGCTTCTGGCTCATGGGCCTGGTGCTCTTCGTCTTCGGCCTCGGCGACGGAGCGGGCATGGTCATCTGGGGCACGCTGCTGCAGCGCCGGGTGCCGCGGTCCATGCTCGGCCGCGTGAGCTCGCTGGACTTCTTCGTCTCGCTGGCCATGATGCCGGTCTCGATGGCGCTGGCCGGCCCGGTGGCGCAGGTGCTGCCCACCTGGGTGGTCTTCGCCCTGCCGTCGGTAGGCATCCCGTTGGTGGGGCTGGCCTGCCACATGCTGGCCGACCTGGGCGGGGACGAGCTGCGGCACCCGCTGGACCAGGAGGTGGACCTGGCCGGCGCGCACACCGAGGTGGTGGACGGCGTCTCAGGCCTCCACTCGTCGGCCCGCGCTGAGTAGCACCACCGCCAGCACGAGGCCCGCCGCCCAGGCCAGCTGCTCGGCCGTCAGACCGAAGCCGAGCTGCCACAGGCGGTGGACCGCCACGCCGCCGAGCACCGCACCCAGCACGCCGCGCCAGGTGGTGCTCGTGGTGGCGAAGCGGGAGAACCACACCTCCCACCGGACGGCGCCGAACACCATGACCGCCAGCATCGCGCCGGAGAGCACGAACCACACCGGGCGCACCATCCACCAGCCGGCGATGCTGCGGGGGAGCAGCAGGTCCGGGGCGAGCATGCCGATGCCGATCATCACGGTCATGGCCGGTACGTGCCACAGGTAGACCAGCATGGCCAGTGCGTTGCCGGTGCCGATGCGGCGCCGCCACCGCTCGCCGGGGGACCACCCGAGCAGGCGCCGGCCCACCGCGGTGAGCACGGCCCACTGCGCGATGCCGAGCACGGCCAGGGCGGCGGTGGGCGGGGCTAGGTTGCTCACCGGGGCGTCCCGCACGCCCAGGTTGGTGGGGAACCAGGGACCCGGCACCACCATGGCCACCAGCGCGGCGACGCAGGCGAGCACCACCAGGCCCAGCTGCCACAGCGGGGCGGCGAAGGCGCGGCGGCGCGCGTAGCCGACGCCCAGCTGGTGGCAGAACAGCCAGACGAACACGAGGTTGAGCGCGGTGAGGTCGACCCCGCCCCAGAAGCGCAGCACGTCCACGCCGAACGCGGCGGCCAGCAGCACCGCCGCCGAGGCCCACCCGGTGCGGTCGAAGGCCCACACCGCCAGCGGCGCGGTGGCGGTGCACAGCAGGTAGACCGAGAGGAACCACAGCGGGTTGGCGATCTGGTCGCCGATGGTGACCGCCAGGCCGGGGGCGATGAGCCCGCCGACCACCACCACGAGCAGGGTGACCCCCATGAGCGGCAGCACCGGCGAGGTCAGGCGTCGGGCGCGCAGGCCCAGGTAGGCCCCGAGCGGGTCTCCGGAGGCGCGCCAGCGGTCCACCAGCAGGGTGTTGGTGAAGCCGCCGGCCACGAAGAAGGCCGGCATGGCCTGCAGGAGCTAGGTGAGGGCCCACACCACGGGACCGGAGAGCGCGAGCTCCAGCTGCAGGCCGTCCTCCATCCACAGGTGCAGGTAGCACCAGTGCATGCAGACGACGATGATCATGGCCGCGAGGCGGACGATGTCCACCACGTGGTCGCGTGCGCGTGTGGCGCCCCCGTTGGTCATGCGCGCATTGTGCACTGCCACAGGGCAGGAGGGCCCGATGCGGGTGAGCACGACGGAGCAGCGCAGGGACGGCACGGGGTGGCTGGTGGTGATCGCCGAGCCCGAGCCCGGGGACGGCGGTGGACACGACGCGGCGGGTACCGGCGACGACGGCGGGGTCGGCGGCGTGCGGATGGGGCTGCACCGACTGCACCGCGGCCGCCGCTCTCATGCCCGCGCCCACGGCCCTGTACTTCCTGGAGCGGGCCCTGCAGCACCCGGAGCCGGGGGCGGCGCTGCGGCGCTCGCCGATCAAGGTGGAGATCAGCATCGCCCACGCGCGTGCGCTCGCAGGCCGGGCGGGTGGCCCGCTACCTCGGTCGGCGGGTGCGCCGCCGCTGAGGGCCCCTCAGGCGGTGGTGCCGGGGTCCAGGCGGGCGCCGGGGGCCAGCTCCACGCCCTCGCCGATGGTGCTCTGGCGGCCCACCAGCACGATGTGCTCGTCCTCCAGCTCGTCCGGCCCGGGCTTACCGACCCGTGCGTCCGCACCCACCTGCACGCCCTCGTCGACGATCGCCGTGGAGATGCTCGCCCCGGCGGCCACGTGCACCTCGTCGAAGAGCACGCTGTCGACCACGGTGGCACCCTCCTCGACCACCACGCCCGGGCCGAGCACGCTGCGCTCCACCGTGCCGGCCACGCGGCAGCCGGGGGAGAGCAGGGCGTCGCTCGCCCGACCGGTGGAGGTCACCAGGGCCGGGGGCAGGTCGCGGTGGCTGCTGCGCACCACGAGGCGCTCGGTG
Source organism: Kytococcus sp. HMSC28H12 (assembly GCF_001816045.1). NCBI lineage: Bacteria > Bacillati > Actinomycetota > Actinomycetes > Micrococcales > Kytococcaceae > Kytococcus > Kytococcus sp. HMSC28H12. The sequence goes on along the minus strand of NZ_KV824288.1, from coordinate 1,143 downwards.
GCGAAGACCTGGTCGGGATCGGCCACGAGGTCGCGGTGGCCCTGCAGGTAGGCCGAGGGGCGGCCCATGTCGCGCCAGTAGCCCTCGACCCGGTGGCGGCGCACCGAGCCACGCTCCACGAGGCGGGGCAACACCTCCTCGGGCAGGTCGCCGGGGCCGTCGTCGTCCGCCTCGGCGGGGTCGCCGGGGCAGGACGCGCGATCGGCGCGCACGGCATCGAGCACCTCGCGCAGTGCCGGCCAGGAGTAGACGACCACCTCGGCGGAGATCTCCGGGTCGTCGCCGGGCTCCTCGGGCTTCTCGGCGATGCCGGTGACGCGCTCGCCGTCGAGGGTGAGCACGGCCTTGTGACGGGCCACCTCGGGGGAGGCCGGCAGGGAGAGGACGGTGCACTCGGCCCCCGAGGCGGTGTGGGCGGCCACCGCCTCGGCGAGGTCGGCCACGAGCACCTGGTCGGCGCTCAGCGTGATGACCACGTCCGGGCCGTGCGCCTCGACGGCGTCGCGGACGGCCAGCAGGTCCTCGGTGTTGGACTCGGAGAACGCCGGGCCGTCCGCGTGGCCGCTCTCGGGCACCATGCGCCGGTAGCCGCCGCGCACCCGGTCCAGGTCCCACGGACGGCCGTGCTGCAGGTGGTCGTCCAGGGTGCTGGCCATGTACTGCACGCTCACCCACACGTCGCTGATGCCGGCGTGGGCCGCCGCGGAGACCGCGAGGTCCACCAGCCGGTAGGACCCGGCGTAGGGCAGGGCCGGCTTGGCGCGCTCCTGGGTGAGCACCTCCATGCGCGAGCCCTGGCCACCGGCCTGGACGATCGCGAGCACGCGCGGGCGTCGGGCGCGGGGGTGCGGGTCATCGGTCCCTCCTGGGGTCAGGTGGCGGGGTCGGTCCGCCGGCCAGTCTGCCCCGGATCGGCCCACGCGTCCCATCCACCCACCAGGTGCCCCACCTCACCGCCGCGGGCACGCACCGCGTCGCGGGCCAGCCCGGAGCGCATCCCGCTGGCGCAGTGCAGCACCGCGCCGTGCACGGCCGCGTCGTGGTCGCCGCGCAGCACCTCCTCGAACGGCAGGAAGACCGCCCCGGGCAGGATGCCGACGGTGCGCTCGGCCGGGTCGCGCAGGTCCACCACCACCGGCGGGT
>NZ_KV824287.1:0-3047 GCF_001816045.1 Kytococcus sp. HMSC28H12 | reverse complement strand
GCCGGCGCCGGCGCGGGGGCGTCGTCCGGGGCGCCCCACCCCATCGGCGTGCTCACGTGCCGTCACCCCGCACGGCGCTCGCGGCGCGCGTCAGCTGCTCGAGGAGCACCTGGGCCCGCTCGTCGTCCAGCGCCTCGATGGTGACGTCCCCGGCTGAGGACGCGGTCGTGATCTTCACGTCGGTGAGGCCGAAGTGGCGCATGATCGGGCCGCGCGAGACGTCCACGGTCTGGATGCGGGCCAGCGGCACCATGCGGCGCTCGATGTCGATCCACCCGGTGCGGGTGTACACCGCGTCCGGCGTGGCCTCCCACCGCGCCCAGCGGTAGCGGAGGCCGGGGGCCACCACGAGCGACACCAGGCCGACGAGCACGAAGAGACCAGCCACCGCCCAGGCCCACCAGGGCGGGGCGTGCTCGGCCAGGAACCACCACCCGCCCAGCACGCCGGCGGAGATGACCAGGGTGACCACCAGGCCCACCACCTCGCCCACGCGCCAGTAGGCGGGGGCGCGCTCGGAGACCCGGTGGCGGGGCTCGTCGAGGACGGCGACGTCGGGGCGGCCTGCCGCGACGACGAGGGACTCGGCGGGGTGGGGAGAAGTCACCGGCACATTCTCCGGGACGACTCCGTCGGGGCCGGTCCCTCCGCGGACGGACCCGGCGCACCCGTCAGCAGCAGTCCCAGGACATGCCCACGCGCCGCAGGTCTCCCCGGGCCAGGTCCTCGACCGGGACGAAGAAGCCCATCACGCCCGCATCGCCGACGGTGACCCCCGCACTGTCGCTGTCCAGCTGGAAGAGCAGGACGCGCTCCGGCCCCTGATCCTGGTCGCGCGGGTCGGACTGGGTGAAGTACGGGTAGCCGCCCAGCTGCGTGCCGCCGGAGGCCACCCCGGCCGCCATCAGTGCCTCGACCGCTTCCCCCTAGGGGGTGTCCCCGAGGGCCGGGGGGACGTCGGCCGTCCCGAGACCCGGCAGCTGCTCCTCTGGCTCCCGGCGGGTGAAGGTCATGCGGAGGGGGAGGCGCACCTGGTCCAGGGGGGCGTCTCGCCCCCGTGGTCCGTGGACCGCACGTACCCGTCCGGGGCCGGACGCGTGGGCCACGCCACGCCGGCCGGGAGATAGGGCGGGCCACCGAGCTTGCTCTCCCACCGGCGCGGCAGGGACAGGTACTCCTCGATGACGTCCAGGCCCCGATGCTGCCCGGCCCGGTCAGGCCGCTCCTTCCTCCCCCCGACGGAGCCCCACCCCGGGGCAACTATGGTCGCCGTCACACACCGACCACTGGGAAAGAGCATGCAGCACACACGATCCAGAACCGTCCTGATGGCCATGACAGCGGCCTCCCTCTTCGCCATGTTCTTCGGCGCGGGGAACCTCGTGTTCCCACCGATGCTGGGGGCGCAGGCCGGAGACGGGTTCGCACCCGCCCTCCTGGGCTTCATGCTCTCGGCCGTGGCCCTGCCGATCCTGGCGGTGACGGCCGTGGCCGTCACCGGCGGCGACATCCTGCACCTCACCTCCCGGGGAGGCCGCGTGTTCGGCGTGCTGTTCCCGGTGCTGGTGTACCTGTCCATCGGCGCCAGCTACGCGCTGCCGCGCACCGGCGCGGTGAGCTACGCCGCGAGCGTCCCGCCGCTCACCGGCACCGACTCGTGGACCGCCAAGGCCGTCTTCGCCGTGGTGTTCTTCGGCCTCACCTACCTGCTGGCCCTCAACCCCGACGGCATCATCGACACCATCGGCCGCTACCTCACCCCAGCCCTGCTGGGGCTCATGGTGCTGCTGGTGACCCTCTCGCTGGTGCGCATGGAGCGCCAGCCCGCCGCGGCCTCCGCCGACTACGCCGACCAGCCGTTCGTCTCCGGCTTCCTGCAGGGCTACCTGACGATGGACTCCCTGGCCGCCCTGGCACTGGGCATCGTCGTCATCACCACCCTCACCCACGCCGGCATCGAGCCGGGCCGCCGCCTGCTGCGCAGTGTCTCGGTGGCCGGTCTGCTCGCCGGCCTGATGCTGGGCGCGGTCTACCTGGGCCTGGCCCTCATCGGGCAGCGCCTGCCGGACGGGCAGGGGTACACCGACGGGGCGAGCATGCTCTCCGAGGCCGCCCACCAGACCATGGGCCCGACCGGCACGGTGGTGTTCGCGCTCATCGTGATCCTGGCCTGCCTCACCACCTCGGTGGGCCTGCTGGGCGCCACCTCGTCGTTCTTCGCCCGCCTTGTGCCGGCCGTCTCCTACCGCACGTGGGCGATCGTCTTCAGCCTGGTCTCGCTGGCGATCTCCACGTTGGGCCTGGAGCAGGTGATCGAGGTGGCGGCGCCCATCATCGGCTTCCTGTACCCGCCGGCGATGGCGCTGATCCTGCTGGTGCTCGTGGAGGCCGCCCTGCGGCTCCGCCTGCACCTGGCCTACGTGCTCGCGCTGGCGGTGGCCCTGGTGTGGTCGGCCGTCATGACGCTCGTCGGGCTGGGATGGGGCGCCTCGGCCCTCGAGCCGCTCATCAGCTGGTCGCCGGGCCACGCCCAGCAGCTCGGGTGGGTGCTGCCCACCCTGGTGGCGGCCGTGGTGGGCGCGGTGCTCGACCGGGTGCGCGGGGTCCCGGAGCGTGCCGCCCGCCCGGACACGGCGCGAACCGAGCCGGCCACCGCCTGAGCGCGGCACCCGCATCGGGGCAGGGTCCGGTTGGCCCGGGGTGACGACGCCCACAGCGTGCGACACCCCGGGCGATGTGGACCCACCCCCCGGAGCAGCACTTGCGGGCCACGGCCCGCGCACGACGAAGGCCCCCTCCGTGCGGAGGGGGCCTTCGTGTCACCGGTGGAGCTAAGGGGATTCGAACCCCTGACCTTCTCATTGCGAACGAGACGCGCTACCAACTGCGCCATAGCCCCGTGTGCGACCGCCGACTATAGCAACTGTCCGGACGGTGGGCCAACGCGGCCAACGCGCGGCCGGCTGCGGACCAGCGACCCGCCCCGCTCAGCGGCGGGCCGCAGTGCGGCGCTGGGACCGCGGCGCCGCGGTGACCTTGACACCCTT
>NZ_KV824286.1:0-6933 GCF_001816045.1 Kytococcus sp. HMSC28H12 | reverse complement strand
CTTCCACACAGCACACCCATGACCAGCCACCGACAGGGCGGGGGAGAGCCCCGGCTGCCGCGTAGGGTGGCCCGCATGTCCCGCAGCACCCCGCCGATCGCGGCCCGCCGCCCCCATCGCCGTGAGCACCACGGGCACGTCGTGGACGATCCGTGGCAGTGGCTGCGGGACCCGGAGGACCCGCAGGTCGTCGCACACCTCGAGGCGGAGAACGCCTGGACCGAGGAGCGGCTCGCCGGGCAGGAGGGGCTCCGGAAGCGCGTCTTCGACGAGATCGTCGCCCGCACGCAGCTGACCGACGTGTCCGTCGCGGCCCGGCACGGGGACTGGTGGTACTACACGCGCACCGTCGAGGGGGAGCAGTACCCGGTCCACGCCCGGGTGGCGGCGCGGGGGGAGTACGCGGTGCAGCGCCCCGTCCTGGAACCGGGACAGGTGCCGGCCGGGGAGCAGGTGCTGCTCGACGGCAACGCTGAGGCCGGCGACGCGACCTTCTTCTCGGTGGGCGGCTTCACCACCAGCCGGGACGACCAGCGCCTGGCCTTCGCCACCGACACCTCGGGGGACGAGCGGTTCAACGTCACGGTCGTGGACCTGGCCACCGGCGAGCGGATCGACGAGTCGATCAGCGGCGTCGGGTACGGCCTGTGCTTCGACCACGACGCCACCCACCTCTACTACGTCCGCGTGGACGAGGCGTGGCGGCCCCACCAGGTCTGGCGCCACGCCATCGGGGCGGACCCGGCCACCGACGAGCTCGTGCACACCGAGGAGGACGAGGCCTGGTGGATGGGCATCGACACCTCCGGCGACGACCGCTGGCTGCTCATCGGTAAGGCCTCCAGCGACTCCAGCGAGTGGTGGGTGCTCGACACCACCGACCCGGCTGCCCGTCCGCAGGTGGTGCAGGCGCGCGTCGACGGTCTCGAGTACGACGTCGACGTGGACGGCGACGAGCTGCTCCTCGTGCACACCGCGAACACTCCCGAGGGGGAGTTGGCCACGGCCACCGTCGCGGCGTCCGGCCGGGAGCACTGGCGTGCGGTGCAGCCCCCGGCCGAGGACGAGCGCCTCCTGGGGGTGGACCTCTACGAGCGCTTCGCCGTGGTCTCCCTCCGGCGGGACGGTCTCACGGCCCTGCGGGTGTACCCGCGCACCGCGGGCCCGGACGTGCCGTTGGGCCTGGGTGCGCCGCTCGACCTCGTCCCCGACGAGCCGCTGTGGACGATCGGTCTGGGGACCAACCCCGACCACGCCACGACGACGCTGCAGGTGGTCACGGAGTCGCTCGTGACCCCGCCCACCACGAGCGAGTACGACCTGGGGCCGGTGCTCGAGGGGGGCGAGCTCGCGCCGCCCACCGTGCTGCGGCAGCAGCCCGTCCTCGGCGGGTACGACCCGGCCCAGTACGTGCAGGTGCGCCTGTGGGCCACGGCGGCCGACGGGACGCGCATCCCGGTGTCCTTGGTGCACCACGTGGACGCTCGGCCCGACGGGACGGCCCCCGGGCTGCTGTACGGGTACGGCGCCTACGAGGTGTCCACCGAGCCCGACTTCCGTACCAGCCGTCTCTCGCTGCTGGATCGCGGCGTCGTCTTCGCGATCGCCCACGTGCGCGGCGGTGGCGAGATGGGGCGCCACTGGTACGAGGCCGGCCGTCTGGCGCAGAAGCAGAACTCCTTCACCGACCTGAACGCCGCCGCGCACCACCTCGTCGACGCCGGGTGGGTGCACCCCGACCGCCTCGCCGTGGAGGGCGGCTCCGCCGGCGGCCTGCTGCTGGGAGCGGCCATCAACCTCGAGCCCGGCCTCTACCGGGCGGCGCACCTCGCGGTGCCGTTCGTGGACGCGCTGACCACCATCCTCGACCCCTCCCTGCCGCTCACGGTGGGCGAGTGGACCGAGTGGGGCAACCCCCTGCACGACCCGGCGGCCTACGAGCTCATGGCCGCGTACTCGCCCTACGAGAACGTGCGGACCGCGCAGTACCCCGCGATGCTGGCGACCACCAGCCTCAACGACACCCGGGTCGGGTGCGGGGAGCCCGCCAAGTGGGTGCAGGCGGTGCGCGAGCGGGCCACCAGCGACCCGGTCGAGCGTCCCGTGCTGCTGCGCACCGAGATGGTCGCCGGCCACGGTGGCCGTTCCGGCCGGTACGACGTGTGGGGCGACCGCGCCCTCGAGCTGGCGTTCCTGCTCGACGCACTGGGGGTGGAGGCATGACCGACAGGACGGGCACCGGTACGGGCGCCACGGAGGCGGAGGCCCGGGCGGTGGACTGGAGCGGCACGGAGATCGCACGCCTGCGCGTGCTGGACACGGTCTGGTCCGTCCGTGACCACGCCTCCGGCATCCAGGACGACGTGCCCGCGCTGTGGTCCCGCTGTATCACCGACGAGGAGCCCGACGTGCCGCTGCACCTCGTGGCCGTGGGGGAGGCGCCACCCGCAGGGGAGGCGGTCGTGGTCGCCGGGGAGCAGGGCGGGTACAGCCTGGCCTCATGGTTGATCGCCGCCTCGATCGGGCGCCACATCGGGCAGTCGCTCATGGTGCACGCCGCGGCGCTCACCGCCCCCGGGACCGACCGGGCCCTGTGCCTCGTGGCCGCGTCGGGGACGGGCAAGACGACGGCCAGCCGCGTGTTGGCCCAGGCGGGGTGGGGCTACCTCACCGACGAGTGCGTCGCCGTCGACGACGGCTACCGGGTGATGCCCCTGGAGAAGCCCCTCTCGGTGGTCACCGACCCCCGGGGCAACCCGCACCACAAGCACCAGCTGGGACCCGACCAGCTGGGCATGGCCCGTGCGCCCGAGGGGGCCCGGCTCACCGGACTGGTGCTCCTCCACCGCCTGCGCGCCGAGGAGCAGCGGGAGGCTGACCCGGGCCCGCTGCCCCGCCTGGAGCCGGTGCCGGCCGTCGAGGCCCTGCCGCTGCTCGCGCCGCAGACCTCCGCGCTGAGCCGCACCCCCGGCGGCCTGTCCACCCTGGCCCGTGCGGTCACCGACCTCGGGGTGCAGCGCCTGGTGTACTCCGAGATCACCGAGACCACCGACCTGCTCGCCGACCTCGCCGCGCAGGGGGCCCCGTCCCCGGCCGAGGAGCTCACCGCGCTCCAGGGGGACGCGCCGTGGGACGCCGTCCCTCCCAAGCCGTTGGACGACCCGGACACGACGCCGGGAGCCCGCTGGGAGCAGGCCCCGTTCTCCTGGGCCGTGGTGTGCGGTGAGGGGGACGTGGTGCTCATGGTCGGGTCGTCCGTGCTGCAGCTCGGCCAGCTCGGCGCGACCCTCTGGCAGGAGCTCGCGGACTCGCCGCGGACCGTCGGTGAGCTCACCGCGCTCCTCGTCGAGACCTTCGGCCCCCACCCCGACGCCGAGCGCCTGGCTGCCGAGGCGGTCGCGGCCCTCTACCGGGTCGGGCTGGTCCGCCCCGCCTGAGCCGCCCAGGCACAGGAACGCGCACGCCCGGGGACGCCGACGGGGCCGGTCCCGCAGGACCGGCCCCGTCGTCACACCGTGGTCGGCGACTCAGATGTGGTAGTAGAGCTCGTACTCGAAGGGGTTGGGGCGCAGGCGCATCGGCGCGATCTCGTGCGTGCGCTTGTAGTCCACCCAGGCCGCAATGAGGTCGTCGGTGAACACGTCGCCCTCGGTGAGGAAGTCGTGGTCGGCCTCCAGCGCCTCCAGGGCGGCGTCGAGCGAGAACGGCAGCTGCTCGATGTTCGCCTGCTCCTCCGGCGGCAGCTCGTACAGGTCCTTGTCCACCGGCTCCGGCGGCTCGATGCGGTTGCGGATGCCGTCGATGCCGGCCATCAGCTGCGCCGCGAAGCACAGGTACGGGTTGGCCGACGGGTCCGGCACGCGGAACTCCACGCGCTTGGCCTTCGGCGAGGTGCCCGTGATCGGGATGCGGATGCACGCCGAGCGGTTGCGGGCCGAGTACACGAGGTTGACCGGCGCCTCGAAGCCCGGCACCAGGCGGCGGAACGAGTTGATCGTCGGGTTGGTGAAGGCCAGCAGCGCCGGGGCGTGCTTGAGCAGGCCACCGATGTACCACCGCGCGGTGTCGGAGAGCTGGCCGTAACCGTTCTCGTCGTGGAACAGCGGCTCGCCGTCCTTCCACAGGCTCTGGTGGGTGTGCATGCCGGAGCCGTTGTCACCCATGACCGGCTTGGGCATGAAGGTGGCCGAGCGGCCGTCCTCCCACGCGGTGCCCTTGACGACGTACTTGAACTTCATCATGTCGTCGCCGGCGTGCAGCAGCGTGTTGAACTTGTAGTTGATCTCCTGCTGGCCGGCGGAGCCCACCTCGTGGTGGCTGCGCTCGACCTCGAGGCCGACCTTCTCCATGTTGCGGCAGATCTGGTCGCGCAGGTCGGTGTAGTGGTCGGTGGGGAACACCGGGAAGTACCCGCCCTTGGTGCTCACCTTGTAGCCCTGGTTGCCGCCCACCTCCTCGCGGCCGGTGTTCCAAGCCGCGGCCTCGGCGTCGATGCTGTAGAACGCGCTGCCCGGGGTGGTCTCGTAGCGGACCTCGTCGAACACGTGGAACTCGGCCTCGGCGCCGATGAAGACGGTGTCGGCGATGCCGGTCGTCCCCAGGTACTCCTCGGCGCGGCGGGCGATGGTGCGCGGGTCGCGGCCGTAGGGCTCGTCGGTGAAGGGGTCGACGATGGAGTAGTTCATGACCAGCGTCTTGGCGTCCCGGAAGGGGTCGATGAACGCGGTGGCCAGGTCGGGCAGCAGCTTCATGTCGGACTCGTGGATGGCGACGAAGCCGCGGATGGACGAGCCGTCGAACATCTGGCCGGTGGCCAGCGCCTCGGCGTCCACCGTGGAGGCGGGCACATTGAAGTGCTGCATGACGCCCGGAAGGTCGCAGAACCGGATGTCGAGGAACTCCACCTCCTCGTCGCGGATGTAGTCGATGACCTCTTGCGGGCTGCTGAACACTGCTGTGCCCTCCTGGGAGCGGGAGTGGTGGCCGGCACCGCCGGGTCGGCGGTGTCGCGGAACGGACCCAGCCTATCGACTGGCCCCTGCCGTGGAGTCACTCCCATGTCACCGGGTGGCCACGTGTCGTCGGTGGTCTCGGACACGCGCCACCCACCGGCCCGCCCGCGCTCCGCCCGGTCCGTACCCTGTGCGCGTGGACAGACGTGAGATCGGCTCCTGGCTCAGCGGACCCCGGGCGGCGCTCCCCGACGACGAGCACCCCAGCCCCCAGGACCACCCGGGTCAACGCCTCGGCCTGCCGGCCACCGGCCCCGGGTCCATCGCCCGCCTCGGCCCGCGCCTGGTCGCCTTGTTCATCGACTGGTTCGCCTGTCTGGCCATCACGGCCGCCACGTGGGGCCACCTGGGGCCGGGCGGGTCCGGCCAGCTGGTGACGCACGGGATCTTCCTGCTGGAGAACCTCGTGCTCGTCGCCGCGGCCGGCGGCACCCTCGGCCACCGCATCATGGGCCTGCAGGTGATCCGCCTCGACGACCGGCCGGTCACGCTCGTGGACTCCGCGGTGCGCGCGGTCCTGCTCTGCCTGGCCCTGCCGGCCCTGATCTGGGACCGCGACCAGCGCGGCGCACACGACTGGGTGCGTCGCACCGCCATCGTCCGCGGGCGCTGAGGCGGGTCAGGGCCTGACGGGCCCGGTGACGACGCGGGTGCCTCAGGGCCGCACGTACACGCGGTACCGCGCCAGCACGAGGGCGAGGGCCACCCAGAAGGCCAGGAACGCGATGCCGAAGACCCACCGGCCGGCGTCTGGACCCATCAGCCGCACCACCCTGTCGGCCACCGAGGGGTCGCCGGCGGTGAGCTGGTGCAGCACGAGGTGCGAGCCGAAGTAACCGAGCAGGGCGTTGCGGCCGAGTGCCTCGGGCACCGGTCGCACCAGCGATGACGCCGGAGGGGCCCCGTCGGCGTCGAGGAGCAAGTAGGCACCCAGCAGCACGAGCAACCCGGGCACGGCCGTGAGCAGGGCGAAGGACGGGGTCCACAACCGCTTGACCACGGGCACGCCCAGCAGCTGCAGCACCAGCCCTGCGGCCAGGCAGGCGCCCACCAGCAGCAGGATGAGGGTGATGATCCGCCCCCGCGCCCCGGGGGTGCCGTGCAGGGTGCGCACGGTGGCGCCCGCCACCAGGCCCACTCCCACGGTCACCAGGGCACCGGCGAGCGTCACCACCCCCTCCGGGTCGTGGCCTCGCGCACCACCCCGGTAGGCGTGCGCCCCCATCCACGGCAGGTCGAGCGTGCGCGAGGGATTGCAGGTCGGGGTCACGCCGCCGCAGTGCGCACCCCAGGTCAGGTGCAGCGCGGTGAGCGCCACCGTCAGCACGGCCACCGCGACCGCCCACGCCCGGGGGCTGCGTAGGCGGGTGCTCGCCACGGCCACCACCGGCACCAGCACCGCGTAAACCTGGAGGGGGCCCATGAGGCGGAACTCCGCGGGGGCCGGCCAGTCCAGCACCACCGCGTTGTAGAGCAGCCCGGCTGCCCACAGCACCACCGAGCGGCGCAGGACCACCCACCACGAGGGCGTGCGGGCGTAGGCGAAGGCCATGCCGGCGCCCGAGAGCACCACGAAGGTGGGGAAGACCAGGTCCACCAGGTGGATGCCCTCCCAGTGGGCGTGCACCAGCGCGGTCGGCAGCGGGGGCAGCACCGCGATCATCAGCAGGTTGAAGACCACCGCGGCGCCGCGCGACCAGTCGAGGGAGACCAGGCGGCGCCGCGCACCGGGCCCGATGCTGCTCACCCGAGCACCGCCGACCGGTGGTCCGCCGCGCGCAGGTCGTCGAACAGCCCGCTCACCGACCGGTGCCCGAACGGTGCGTAGGCGGCGTCGGCCCGGCGGGCGGCCGGCAGGTCCGGGCAGTCCCAGATCCGTCCGCCCTGTGCTCCCGGCGGCAGCGCGGTGCGGCTGCGGTCG
>NZ_KV824285.1:0-2023 GCF_001816045.1 Kytococcus sp. HMSC28H12 | reverse complement strand
CTCGACTGTCGAGTTCAGCACCGGTGCGGAATTGGGCGCGGGTGGCAGGGCGAATTCGGCACCGGTGCGGAGTTCGGCGCGGGTGGCAGGGCGAGATCAGCACCGGTGCGGAGTTCGGGCGCCGGCGCCCACCGCATCGCAAGGGTCAGGTTTGCCTTCCCCTCGCATCGAGGTGGCGCGTCGGTAGATCCCGAGGAGACCCATGCGCATCGTGCGTACCGGCGCCGTCCTGGCCGCCGCCAGCCTGACCCTGACCGCCTGCTCCACCGGTCCCGCCGGTGAGGAGAAGCCCTCCGAGGGCGCCTCCGGCAGCTCCAGTCAGAGCAGCGGTTCCGAGGGCGGGGACGCCGCCTTCCCGGTGACCGTCAAGCACGCCCTGGGCGAGACCACCATCGAGCAGCAGCCCACCAAGGTGGCCACCCTCGGCTGGTCCGACCACGACGTGGTGGCCGCTCTGGGTGTCGTGCCCACCGGCGCCCCGCAGATCACCTGGGGCGGCAATGCCAAGAAGTCCACCGACTGGTTCGACAAGAAGGTCAACGAGCTCGACCCGAAGGCCGAGATCACCCGCTACTCCGACGCCGACGGCGCCCCGGTGGACGAGATCGTCAAGCTGCAGCCCGACGTCATCCTGGCCACCAACTCCGGCGTGACGCCCGAGGAGTACGAGAAGCTCAGCAAGATCGCCCCCGTGGTGGCCTACCCCGAGGTGGCCTGGGGCACCAGCTGGCAGGACTCCACGAAGATGACCGGCCAGGCCCTGGGCAAGTCGGACGAGGCCGAGAAGGTCATCGCCGACACCGAGAAGCAGGTGGAGGAGACCGCCGCGAAGTACCCGGCGCTCAAGGGCGCCACCGTGGCGTGGGCCTCCTTCTCCCCCACCGACCTGTCCACGTTCGCGCTGTACACCACCACCGACAACCGCCCGCGCATGCTCGAGGAGCTGGGCATGGTCAACGCGCCCCTCATCGGCGAGCTGAGCAAGGACGAGAAGTCCTTCCAGGTGGACGTCTCCGCGGAGAAGGCCAGGACCGTGGACGCCGACGTGGTGGTGTTCTACGCCGACGAGGCCGGCACCGAGAAGGCCGTCACCGGCAACAAGCAGCTGGCCGCCATCCCGGCCTTCCAGCGCGGCTCGTACGTGGCAGCCACCGACCCGGTGGCCTCCTTCCCGATGTCCAGCCCCACCCCGCTGAGCATCCCGACCGCGCTGGAGAAGTTCGTGCCCGAGCTGGCCAAGGCCGCCGAGAAGGCCAAGGGCTCGAGCGAGGGCTCCTCGGCCGGGGCGTCGTCCGCCGAGTGACCTCGCACCTCGCACCGCACGGCCACGGCCGCCGGCTCGCCCTCCTGCTGGGGGGTGGGCTGGTGGCCGTGGCCGTCGCCGTCCTCGCCTCGCTGGCGGTGGGTGCCACGGTGGTGCCCGTCGGTGCCGTCTGGTCGGCCCTGCGCGGGGCGGCGGCGAGGCGGCCGGCATCGTCGAGGCGCGCGTGGACCGCACCGTGCTCGGCGTGCTCGTCGGTGCCGCGATGGGGTGCGCCGGGGCCGCGATGCAGGCCCTCACCCGCAACCCCCTGGCCGACCCCGGCATCCTCGGCGTCAACTCCGGCGCGGCGCTGGCCGTGGTGCTCGGGCTCACCACCGGGGTACTGCACGAGCAGGGCCAGTACGTGTGGTTCGCCCTGGCCGGGGCGGCGCTGGCCGCCGTGGTGGTCTACGGCATCGCCGCGGCGGGACCGGGCGGGGCGCAGCCGGTGACGCTCACCATCGCCGGGGCGGCCTTCGCGGCCACCGCCGGGTCGCTCGGCTCGGGGCTGATGGTGGTGGACCTGGCCGCGCTCGACGTGTTCCGGGTGTGGCAGGTGGGCACCGTGGCCGGACGCGACCTGGGCCTGGTGGCCTCCGTGGCGCCGGTGCTGGTGGCCGGGTTCGTGCTCACCCTGCCGGCCGGCGGGTGGCTCAACACCCTGGCGCTGGGCGACGACCTGGCGCGCGGCCTGGGGCAGCGCGTCGGGCTGGTGCGGCT
>NZ_KV824284.1:0-13152 GCF_001816045.1 Kytococcus sp. HMSC28H12 | reverse complement strand
TGCTGGCCGCCAGCCCCGCCGCCGCCCTCGTGGCCGTCACCAGCGCCTTGGGGGCCAGCCGCCTCCGCGGCGCCCTGCTGGGCCTGCGCATGAAGGGCACCCGCCCGCTGCGCTCGGCCCGCGACATCGACCTGGCCCTGGTGGACCCGTCCTCGGCCATCGCCACCGGCCACCCGCGCCTGGTGGAGGTGCTGCCCATGAAGGGCCTGGACCCCGACGCCGCCCTGCTGGCCGCGGTCTCCGTGGCGCAGGACGTGGACGGCCCCATCCCCCGCGCCCTGGCCAGCGCCGCCCGTGCCCGGAACATGACCCCGCGCGCCGTGAGCGGGCAGAGCGTGGCCGGTGGCCGCCTCTCGGCGCTCATCAAGGACATGGAGGTGACGGTGGGCGCCGAGGACGCGTTCGAGGCCGTGCCGCCCACCCTGCGCCCGGAGCCCGACGACGACGCGCTGGTGACCTACGTGGGCTGGGGTGGGCGCCCCACCGCGATGCTGCGCTTCCGCGACCGCCTGCGCCCCGGGGCCGCCGACGAGGTGCAGCGCCTGCTGCGCGCCGACGTGGTGCCCCACCTCATGTGCTCCGAGCCGGCCGCCGTCGCCCGCCGCATGGCCGACCGGGTGGGCGTGCACGCCTCGGAGGTGACCGGCGGGCTCGACGACGCCGGCCGCGTGGCCCTGGTGGCCGAGATGCTCGACGAGGGCCACCGGGTGGCGCTGCTGACCCGCGACACCCCCGACCCGGCGGCCGAGCAGGCCGACCTGGTGATCGCCTCCACCTGGTCGGACGCGCACAACCGGGAGCTCGCCCAGGTGGAGACCGTGCGCCCGGAGATGGCCGCCATCGCCGATGCGGTGAGCCTCACCCGGCACACCGGCGCCGTGGTGGGTCAGAACGTGATGCTGGTGGCGGCCTACCACGCCATCGTGCTGGTGCCGGTGGTGGCCGGGTGGGTGGTGGCCCCCGCCGCGGCGCTGCTCTCGCTGGTGCCGCTGGCCGGTGTGCTGGCCGGCAGCCACCGCATCTCGTTGGGTACCGGCAGCGCCGTCTGAGCGGGGGCCTCAGAGCCTGGCCAGGGGCACGGTCACGCACTCGCGGTGCGGCCCCGGTCCACTCCACCCGATCCCCGTGGCGGGGGCCTCGAAACCCGGCGCCTCCTGCAGCACGGTGCAGATGTCCGACGCGAGGTCACGCATCCGACCATGCACGACAGCAGCAGCGTCCAAGGGCGCCCGCCCTGGGTCAGTGACCGTTCGGGGGATCACGTTGGTCAGACCACACTCCGAGTAGCCGTACACCCCGGTCAGTCCGTGCCGCGTGTAGACGACCTGCAGGCAGTCCGCCAGCTCGTCGAGGCGGACGCGGAGGATGTCTATCTCCTCGGCCAGGTGCCGCTCGCGCACGAACGTCCGCAGGAACTCCAGCAGGACGTCGCGAGGGGTCAGCGGGCTAGCGTCACAGGCCATCGCCGTCCTCGTCCTCCGCCGGCGGCTCCGCCCGGGAGATCACGCCCACCGCCCAGAGGACCGTGCCCCCCGACGACCGCCGCCACCGACAGCACCAGCACCGCGTCACCCACCGGGCGCCACCCGCCGTCGGCCAGGTCGAGCAGCGCGCAGACGAGCGCGACGACGGAGAAGGCGAGCAGCAGCCCCAGAGCCACCAGGCCGACCAACCACCAGGTGCGGCGCCCGCCGCCCCGGGGCGGGACGGCCCCCGGCACCACGGTCTCGTGTCCGTCCACGTCGGGGGTCTGCACGGTCTGCCCAGTCGAGTGCCGGGTGCGGGTCGGCTCAGATGGTCACGGGCCCGTTGGCCGTCTCGAAGGTCACCGACATCAGGCCCGGGGTGCCGTGCGGGGCCACGAAGTCGAACTCCACGTCCGGCTCCCAGTCGTCACGGTCCACGCCCGGCACACCGGAGAGACCCAGCCACTCGCGCACCCGGTCGGGGTCGCCCGCCAGCTGCAGGCGGGCCAGGCGCACGTCGGAGGCGCCGCGCTCGGAGGGGTGCAGCTGGCCCTCGTCCCAGCGCAGGAAGAAGGGCAGCTGCGGGTCGGCGATGAGCCCCTTCACGCCGATCTGGCGCCAGGTGAGCTCCGTGCCGTCGGGGCGGTGGCGGTTGCCCATCACCGAGTCGCGACCGAGGCGCTCCTCCACCGGGGCGAGGTCGTCCATGGCCACCACCCAGCCGAGCCAGCCACCGCCGGCCTCGCTGCGGGCCTTCACGGCCTGGCCGAAGGGCACCTTGTCGGTCACCGGGTGCTGCAGCGGCTCGACCACCTCGAGGAAGCGGCCACCGGTCAGCGGCAGCACCATGTTGCGGGTGCCGAAGCGCGGGTGGTGCCCGCCGTCGACGACCTCGATGCCGAGCGCCTCACCCAGACGGGCGGCGGTGGCGTCCAGGCCCTCGGGGCCGGCGGCGAAGGCGACGTGGTCGATGCGCATGGCGACATGGTGCCACGCGGCAGTGGCGCACCCCACATCGCCCCGGGGGTTGGTCACGCGCCGCGCTGGCGCACCACCTCGAAGAGCACGATGGCCGCGCTCGTGGCGACGTTGAGCGAGTTGGCGCGCCCCACCATCGGGATGCGCACGCGCACACCGGCGTCCATCGCCGCGTCCGTCAGGCCCGTCTTCTCGGCGCCCACGGCCACGGCCACCGGGCCGGTGCAGTCCACGTCGGTGTGCAGACGCTCGGTGTGCGGGGTGGCCGCGAGCAGCTCCACGCCCCGCGCGCGCAGGAAGTCCAGCACCTCCGCGGTCGGCGCAGTGGCCACCGGCACGGAGAACACGGTGCCCTTGGAGCCGCGCACCACGTTGGGGTTGCCCCAGTCGGTCACCGGGTCGGCGGCGATGACGGCGTGCACCCCCGCCGCGTCGGCGGTACGCAGGATGGCGCCCAGGTTGCCGGGCTTCTCCAGCCCCTCGGCCACCAGGTACAGCGCGGGACCCTCGGGCTCCGGCAGGTCGGCCAGGGCCACGCCGGGGGTGGGCACCACGGCCAGGAAGCCGTCCGGCCCCTCCCGGTAGGCGGCCTTCTCGAACACCGCCCGGCTCAGGGTCACGATGCCGGCGCCCCGCTCGGCGGCGGTGTCCACCACGTGCCGCTGGGCGGCCGGGTCGGCCATGAGCTCGTCGCACAGGTACAGCTCGCGGGGCCGCACGCCGGCCTCCAGGGCCAGCTCCAGCTCCTCGAAACCCTCCAGCAGGGTGCTGCCGGTCTGCTCGCGCACACGGCGGCGGCGCAGGTCGCGCAGCGCCTTGACGCGCGGGTTGGCCGGGCTCGTGATGTGCAGCGGTGCGGTCATCAGACGGGCCCCGGGGTGGCCGAGGCGTCGTGCTCCGTCGCCGCGTCCGGGGTCTGCCGCGCCACCACCGGCAGCGCGGCCTCCACGCCCTCCAGGGTGCGCAGCAGTTGTGCCAGGCCGTGCTCCTCGACGGTGCCGGTCACCTCGTCAGCGGCGGCCTTCACCTCGTCGGGGGCCTGCCCCATCGCCACGCCGCGGGCCGCCCAGTCGAGCATCTCCAGGTCGTTGCGCTGGTCGCCCACGGCCACGGTGTCGCACGGCTCCACACCCAGCGCGCGGCGCACCTGCTCCAGCCCGGACGCCTTGGACACGCCCTCGGGCGTGAGGTCCAGCCACGCCGTGTAGCCCACCGACCAGTTGACCCCGTGCAGGCCGATGCGGTCGAGCGCCTCGAGGAACTCCTCCTCGGTGCTGCCCGGGTCGTGGAAGGTCAGGCGCGTCACCGGCTCGGAGCCCAGCTCCTCCCAGGTGGCCAGGGTCAACTCGCCCTGCAGCGCCTCCTCGGGGAAGCCCTCGATGATGCGGTGCCCCACCCCGATGACCTCGGCGGCCACGTAGGCCCCCGGCAGGTGCTGGCGCAGCAGCTCCAGCGCCGGCGCGGGGTCGAAGGTGACCACCTCCAGCAGCTCGTAGCCCTCGTCGGCCGCCGGGTCGATGCGCAGCAGCACCGCCCCGTTGGAGCACACCAGGTAGGCGTCGCGCAGCCCCAGCTCACGGGCCAACGGCAGGGTGGCCCGCAGGGTGCGCCCGGTGGCGACGACCACGGTGTGCCCGGCCGCCGAGGTGGCACGCACGGCATCGCGTACCGGGGGGTGCAGCACGCTGGAGTAGTCGATGGTGGTGCCGTCCAGGTCCAGGCACACCATCTGCGGGCGGCTGGCCCGCCCCACCTCCGGCAGGTCCGCCGCGGCGCCGGTCATCGGGCGATCGGCTCGAGGACCTCGAGGCCCCCCAGGTAGGGCTGCATCGCGGCCGGCACCCGCACGGAGCCGTCGGCCTGCTGGTGGTTCTCCAGGATGGCCACGAGCCAGCGCGTGGTGGCCAGCGTGCCGTTGAGGGTGGCCACCACCTGCGTGCCCTTGCCCCCCGCCACCCGCTCGCGGGTGCGCAGGCGCCGCGCCTGGAAGGTGGTGCAGTTGGAGGTGGACGTGAGCTCCCGGTAGGTGCCCTGGGTGGGCACCCACGCCTCGCAGTCGAACTTGCGCGCGGCCGGGCCGCCCAGGTCACCGGCGGCCACGTCGATGACGCGGTAGGGCAGCTCCATCGCGCCCAGCATCTCCTGCTCCAGGGCCAGCAGCCTCTCGTGCTCGGCCTCGGCCTCCTCGGCGGTGCAGTAGACGAACATCTCCAGCTTGTTGAACTGGTGCACGCGGATGATGCCGCGGGTGTCCTTGCCGTGGCTGCCGGCCTCGCGGCGGTAGCAGGTGGACCAGCCGGCGTAGCGGCGCGCGCCGCCCGAGAGGTCGAGGATCTCGTCGGCGTGGTAGCCGGCCAGGGCCACCTCGGAGGTGCCGGTGAGGTACTGGTCGTCGTCGCGCAGGCGGTAGACCTCGTCTTCGTGGGCGTCGATGAAGCCCGCGCCGGCCATGACGTCGGTGTTCACCAGGGTGGGGGTGATCATCGGCGTGAAGCCGTGCTTCAGCGCCAGGTCGAGGGCCATGTTCATCATGGCGATCTCGAGGCGCGCCCCGATGCCGGTGAGGAAGTAGAAGCGCGCACCGGAGACCTTGGCGCCGCGCTCCATGTCGATGGCGCCGAGCAGCTCGCCGAGCTCGAGGTGGTCGCGGGGCTCGAAGCCCTCCGCGGCGAAGTCGCGCGGGGTGCCGACGGTCTGCAGGGTGTCGAAGTCGTCCTCGCCGCCGGCGGGCACCTGCGGCTTGACGATGTTGCCGATGCTGCGCAGCAGGCGCTGGGCCTCGGCGGCCAGCTCGTTCGCCTCGGCCTCCAGGGCCTTCACGCGGGCGGCCATCTCCTTGCCCTGCGCGGCCAGCTCGGCCTTCTGCTCCGCGGGCGCCTGGGCGATCTGCTTGCCGAAGACCTTCTGCTCGGCCCGCAGCGCCTCGAACTCGGCCTGCTTGGAGCGGGATCGCGCCTCCACCTCCAGGACGCGGTCCACCACGGACTCGTCCTCACCTCGGGTGCGCTGGCTGGCGCGCACGACGTCGGGGTTCTCGCGGAGCTCTCGGATGTCGATCACGATCCCAAGACTACGAGACCGCCACGGCGTACCGTGGGCACCCGCGAGCAGCGCACCCGACGCACCAGGAGGTCACCGTGAGCAGGACCCCCACCCCCACGGAACCGTCCACCCCCGCCGGGCGCGACGGCACCGGCCGACGCCGCGTCGGGTTCGTCATCAACCCGATCAAGTTCGACGACCTCCGGGCCGTGCGTGAGGAGGCCGACACCGTCTGCCACATCCTCGGCTGGGACGCCCCGCTGTGGCGCGAGACCACCGAGGAGGACCCCGGCGCCGGCCAGGCCCGCGAGCTGCTCGAGGCCGGCTGCGACCTCGTCGTGCCCATCGGCGGCGACGGCACCGTGCGCACCGTGGCCAGCCAGCTGGTGGGCACCGAGGTGCCCCTGGGCCTGGTGCCCGGCGGCACCGGCAACCTGCTGGTGCGCAACCTGGACCTGCCCTTCCTCTCCCGCCGGCAGGCCCTGCGCATCGCGCTCACCGGCGACGAGCGCCGCATCGACGTGGGGCAGGTGCGCTGGTGGGACACCGACGGCGGGGTGCACGAGGACGTCTTCCTGGTGATGGCCGGCGTGGGCATGGACGCCGACGTCATGGAGACCACCGACGACGACGTGAAGAAGCGCATGGGCTGGCTGGCCTACCTGGCCTCCGCGGTGCGCCACGGTGGCGACAAGCCCGTGCCCGCCCGGTTCCGCGTGGACGACTCCGAGCCCGTGTCCGCCAAGGTGCGCAGCGTGGTGTTCGGCAACGTGGGCAAGCTGCAGGGCGGGGTGGCCGTGCTGCCGGAGGCCCGCATCGACGACGGGCAGCTGGACACCTTCGTGGTCTCCCCGCGCGGCGTCACCGGCTGGGCCGGCGTGGTGGCCGCGGTGGCCACGCGGGGGCGCCTGGGCGGGGAGAACGCCGGCTACTGGCAGAGCAGCACCATCGACGTGGAGCTGGGCGAGCCCACCCGCGCCCAGCTGGACGGCGACGGCATCGGGCACGTGACCCGCATCGCCGGGCGGATCCTCCCCGGGGCGCTCATCGTGCGGGTGCGCGGCAAGGGCGCCACCTCCTGGCGCAGCACGCGCTCGGACCACGCGGAGGGATGGCTGCTCGGCGGCTGAGGGCGCGCCCCCTCCCGGCAGTGCCCCCGCCTGCTCCCGCCCCGGCCACGCCTCCGGGTCTCCCCGTCAGCGGGTCTCGGTGTCAGCGGCGGGCCTGACGCAGCGGCCGCACCGCCTCGGTGGCCGGCGACTCCGCCTCCAGCCCGCGGGCGGCGGCCACGGCCTGCGCCTCCTCGTCGGTGAGCGCGGTGGTGCCGCGGCCCTCGGTGACCGACTTGGCGTAGGTCTGCGAGTGGGCACGGCCGTTGAGGCTGGTGATGACCAGGCCGTCGCCCACGCCGTCGAGCAGCGCCACCGAGAAGGACATGCGGCCCCCCATGTCGCCGAAGGCGTCGTAGCGCACCAGGGCCACCTCGGTGAGGGCGGAGGTGGTGGAGTGCTCGAGGCGCTTGAGGCGCTGGTCGAGATTGTCGGCGTTGCCCGAGAGCTGTCGCAGGGCCTGGTCGAGACCCTCGGTGCGCTCGGTGATCTGGCTGGCACCCCCCTCGAGGCGCTCCACGCGCGCGCCGTGCTCCTCCATCGAGCCGCCGAGGGCCCCCAGGCGCTCGTCCACGGCGGTCACGCGCGTGCCGTGCTCGGAGGTGGTGCGCTCCAGCTGGTCCACGATGTCGGCCACGCCCCCCAGGCCGCGGTCGAGCGTGTCCAGGCGGGACCGGTCGGCGTTCTGCTCCTCGCCGAGGGCGGCGCGGCGGGCCTCCAGCTGCTCCACCTCGGCGGACAGCTCGGCCAGGCGCTCGTGCACCTCGGCCACGGTGCGCCCCACGCGCTCGTCCAGGTCCGAGACCTTGCCGTCCACGCGCTTCTCCATGGCCTCCACGGAGGTGGTCATGCGCTGCAGGTTCTGCGTGGCGTCGCTGTGCACCCGCTTGATGGACTGCGTGTCCGTGGACGCCTGCTGCTGCACCTTGCCGAAGCCCTCGCTGACCCTCTTCACCTCGCCCTTGAGGCGCTCCACCTCGGCACGCATGGCGGACAGGGACTTCTCCTGGCGGGAAGCGGCGCGGTCCAGGGCGCGCTTCAGGGTCACGGAGTCCACTCCGGTGCGCACGGCCGGCGCGGTGTAGCGGCGCGCCTGGCCCTGGCGGCTCGACATCGACCGGCGCTGGGAGCCCCCGCCGTCAGTGGCGCCGGCCAGCACACGGGCCGAGATGAAGCGGTGCCGGCGCAGCGAGCTGACCTGCACGGCCAGCCACAGTCCGACGAGCAGGGCGAGCACCGCGCACACGACGGCGGCGATCAGCAGGGAACTCTGGACGGGCTCTGGCACCCGCACAGGATACGCAGGTGGCCCCGCCGCAGCAGGTGCGCCGGGATGTCGGTGCGTCCGGGCACCATGGGGGCATGAGCACCCCCCGCTTCCCCGTGGCCGCCTTCCTCGAGTCCGACGAACCCCTGGCCGTGGTGCCCCTGGCCGAGGCCGAGGAGGCTGCCGCCGGCGCCCGCATCGCCGACTGGGCGGTGGCGCTGGGCGCGAGCCCCGACGGCAGCTCCGTGCGCACCCTGCAGGCCGGCCTGGCCGAGAGCCTCGACCTGCCCGGCAACGCCGCCACCAACCTGGACGCGCTGGCCGACACGCTGCGCGACCTGCCCGACCGCGCCGAGGGAGGGGCCGGGACCCTGCTGGTCTGGACGCCCGCCGAGGGGCTGGGGCTCGAGGACGACGGGCTGGGCACTCTGCTGCAGCTGCTGCTCGATGTGGTGGACGACATAGGGCGGGCGCGTCTCGCCGTGCTGGTGGCCAGCGACACCGTGGCCCGCCAGATCGAGGAGGACGAGGCGTGAGCCCCCGCATCGGGCCGGGCGGGGTGAGCCACGGCGCGCCGCGGGGACGCGGGCGCTCGCGGCTGCTGCTGCGGTTGGTCTTCCTGCTGGCCATGGCCGCTGCCGTCGTCTGGGGCGGTGGTGGGCTGTTCGGCCGGTCCGGTGACGGAGGTGGATCGGGCGAGGACGGCCACCCGAAGCCTCCCCCGGCCACCGGGTCGGACGGGTCCAGCTCGGCCGACCCGCGGCCGCGGGGACCGGCCAGCAGCACCGCCGGGGCCCCGGGCGCGAGCGGCCTGCCCCGGTGCGTCGAGGGCGAGCTGACCGCCGAGGCACGCGACGTCATCGAGACCATCACCGACGGCGGGGAGTTCGAGTACCCCGGCAAGGACGGCAGCACCTTCGGCAACCGCGAGGGCCTGCTGCCGGACGAGTCCTCCGGCTACTACGCGGAGTACACCGTGCCCACGCCCGGTGAGGACGACCGCGGCGCCCGCCGCATCGTCACCGGCGGGGACACCACCCCCACCAGCCCCGACACCGCACCGGAGCACTGGTACTGGACCGACGACCACTACGAGAGCTTCTGCGAGTTCTCCGCCTGAGCGGCGCCTGACACCGCCCGACACGCGGACGGCCCCACCACGACGATGCGTGGTGGGGCCGTCCTGCGCGTCGGCGCAGGTCAGCGGATGGTGACCTGCCGGCTCGAGAAGCCCTCCCGGGCCCGGCGCTCGTCGTGCGTCAGCGGCGCGTCGTCGCCCAGGCGGGCCTCCAGGCGCGCGGCCAGCTCGCCCAGCGGGGCGTTCCAGGACTGGGGGTCGGCGGCCGGGTCCACCTCGAACACCGGCACCAGCAGGCCCGCACCGCGGAAGGCACCCAGCAGCGTGGACTGCCCGCCGAGGGTGTGCTCGCCGGCCGCCTTGAGGCGGGCCAGGGCGGTGGTGGCCGCGTCCTCGTCGTGCGGCAGCAGCCAGCGCACGTAGGCCCGGTCGCCCATGAGGCACCAGAAGGCCGACTCCACGGCATCGAGACGCTGGGTGGGCACGATGGCCTCGTTGGCGCGCTCCATGGAGAGCTGGCCGGCCTCGTCGAGGGCGTCCTCCTTGCCGGTGAGCCAGAAGTCGAAGCTCTCGTGCAGCTCGGCGGTCATCGTGTCGCTCACGAGCACGTCCTGCAGGCGGGGCGTGTGCGCCATGGCCTGCGGCAGACCCACGGTGGGCTGGCCCGGCTCGTTGGCCAGCGAGGTGAGGATCGCCTGGGCGATGTCGCGGCTCGCGTCACCGGTGGAGGAACCGGTCTGCAGCGCGGAGAGCACGTCGCCCTCGCCGCGGTTCAGGCCCGGCCACGCCAGCGGCAGCACGGTGGCCAGCGTGACCTCGTGCTCGGAGCCGACCTCCAGCGAGGACCACGCCGGCGCCGGAGTGCCCTCGGGCGCCTCGACGGCGGGGACCTTCACGCGGATGGTCGCCGTGGCCGCCGGGAGGATCTCCCGCATGGCCACCCACTCGGTCTCGTTCGGCAGCCCCTTGAACGGACGGGCCTCGAACGGCGCCGGAATCTGCTTCGGTCCCTTGACGTCGCGGTTCTTGCGACGAGATGCCTTACCCATGGGGCCGGAGTCTACGGGCGCGGGTCAGCGCTGGGCGCGGGCGCGGCGCAGCGTGGCGGCGGTGTCCACGCAGGCCAGCGCGGCCTCGGCGCCCTTGTCCTCGCTCGAGCCCTCCAGGCCGGCGCGGTCCAGGGCCTGCTGCTCGTCGTCGCAGGTGAGCACGCCGAAGCCCACCGGGGTGGCGGTGCGCACGGCCACGTCGGTGAGGCCCGTGGTGGCGGCCTGGCAGACGTAGTCGAAGTGCGGGGTGCCGCCGCGGATGACCACGCCCAGGGCCACCACCGCGTCGTGGTGCGGGGCCAGGCGGGCCGCGGCCACCGGCAGTTCGAAGGTGCCCGGCACGCGGATCTCCAGCGGGGTGATGCCCAGGTCGGCCAGCGCCCGACGGCTGCCCTCGAGCAGGCCGCCCATGACCTCCTCGTGCCAGCTGGCGGCCACCACGGCCACGCGCAGCGGCAGGGCGCCGTCCTCGCGGTCGGCGGCCAGCTCGCGGCGCAGGCGGTCGGCGATGGCCTCGGTGGGGGAACCGTGTCCACTCATGGGTGTCTCCTCGGGTTCAAGGGGGGGGCGATGGGGGCCGGCGGGGGTCCTGCTGTCCACCGTGGCCTGCCGGCGGGGCGGGGTCCACCCCCGGCAGCGTGGCATGCCTCACCCGGCGGCGGTCCCCGGGGTCAGATCGGCCGGCAGGGTGTGGCCCATGCGGTCGCGCTTGGTGCGCAGGTAGGGCAGGTTCTGGGGCGTCACGCCCACCACGCTGGGACGGGTGGCGACCACGTCCACGCCGAGCTCCCGCAGGGCCTCCACCTTGGCCGGGTTGTTGGTGGTCAGCTCGATGCGGTCGATGCCCAGGTGGGCGAGCATCGCCGCGGCCACGCCGTAGTCGCGGGCGTCCACCGGCAGGCCCAGGGCGTGCTGGGCGTCCACCGTGTCGGCGCCGGCGTCCTGCTGGGCGTAGGCCGCGATCTTGGCCGCCAGCCCGATGCCGCGCCCCTCGTGGCCGCGCAGGTACAGCACCACGCCGCCGCGGGCCTGCGTGTCGGCCAGGGCGTCGGCCAGCTGGGCGCCGCAGTCGCAGCGCAGCGAGCCGAGCGCGTCGCCGGTGAGGCACTCGCTGTGGGCGCGCACCGGCACCGGGGCGGCGGGGTCGCGCAGCGGGCCGGGGGCCACCAGGGCCAGGTGCTCCACCCCGGTGAGGCGGTCGGTGAGGGCGTGCACGGTGAAGTCGCCGTGGGCGGTGGGCAGCTGCGCGGTGGCCACGGCGTCCAGGCGGTCGTGCACGGCGCGCCAGGCGGCCAGGGCCTCGATGGTGAGCACCGGCAGGTCGTGCTCGGCGGCCAGGGCGCGCACGGCCTCGGAGCGCATCATCGTGCCGTCGTCGTGCACCAGCTCGGCGATGACGCCCACCGGCTCCAGCCCGGCCAGGCGGCACAGGTCCACCGCGGCCTCGGTGTGGCCGGCCCGCTCCAGGACCCCACCGTCCCGGGCGCGCAGCGGCACCACGTGCCCGGGGCGGACGAGGTCGGCGGCCGTGCTCCCGGCATCAGCCAGGACGTGCAGGGTGCGGGTGCGGTCCGTGGCGCTGATGCCGGTGGTCACGCCCTCGGCGGCGTCCACGGTGACGGTGTACGCGGTGCGGAAGGGGTCGGCGTTGTCGCGCACCATGAGCGGCAGCTCGAGGGCGTCGGCGCGCGCGGCCGTCATCGGGGCGCACACGTAGCCCGAGGAGTGGCGGACGGTCCACGCCATCCACTCCGGGGTCAGCCGCTCGGCGGCGAGGATGACGTCGCCCTCGTTCTCGCGATCCTCGTCGTCCAGCACCAGCACGGGGCGGCCGGCGCGCAGGGCCTCCAGGGCGGCGGCCAGCTGGGGGGTGAGGGTCTGGTCCCGGGTCATCGCGTGGCTCCCACCATCTTCTCGACGTACTTGGCCACCACGTCCACCTCCACGTTCACGGTGGTGCCCACGGGCGCGTCGCCCAGCGTGGTGCGGGTGAGGGTCTCGGGGATGAGGCTGACCTCCAGCCAGGGGGCGGACGCCCCGGCATCGGACAGGTCGCTCACCGTGAGCGAGACGCCGTCGAGCGTCACCGACCCCTTGTGCACCACGTAGCGCGCCAGCTCGGCCGGCACGCCCACGCGCACCACCTCCCAGCGGTCGCCCGGGGTGCGGGCCAGCACCTCGCCCACACCGTCCACGTGCCCCTGCACGATGTGGCCACCCAGCCGTCCCCCGGCCCGCACCGCGCGCTCCAGGTTGACCGGGCTGCCCACCTCCAGGGCTCCGAGCGAGCTGTGGGTGAGGGTCTCGGGCATGACGTCGGCGGTGAACCAGCCGGGCGCGCCGTCGGGCCCGCCCGACCCGCCGCCCAGCTCCACCACGGTGAGGCACACACCGTTCACCGCGATGGAGTCGCCGTGCCCCGCGTCGCTGGTGACCACGGCGCCGGACACCCGCAGGCGGATGTCGTCGCCCGCCGGTTCGACGGCCTCGACGCGGCCGATCTCCTCGATGATGCCGGTGAACATCAGGCGTCTCCTTCGGTCGGGTTCGGGTCGGTGGGGGTCAGGGTGAGGCGGACGTCGTCGCCCAGGCGGGCCACGTCCTCCAGATGCCAGCGCAGGGCCTCCTCGACGGTGCCGATGCCGAGTTCGGCCACGAGCGGGGCGCCCGCACCCAGCAGTGCGGGGGCCAGGTAGGTCACGAGGCGGTCCACCAGCCCGGCGCGCAGGAAGGCCGCACCCAGGGTGGGGCCGCCCTCCAGCCAGACGTGGTGCACGCCGCGCTCGCGGAGGGCCGCGAGCACCTCGGCGGGGTCGTGGGTCGCGAGCAGCAGGGTCTCGGCGGCGTCGTCGAGCACCCGGGCCGGTGCGGGGAGCTGCCGAGTGCCCACCACCACGCGCAGCGGCTGGCGGTCCACCTGCTCGCCCTCGGGCAGACGCACGGTGAGCCGGGGGTCGTCGGCGAGCGCGGTGCCCGTGCCCACCACCACCGCCCCGGCCTGCGCGCGCTGGCGGTGCACGTCCCGGCGGGCGTCGGGGCCGGTGATCCACTGGCTCGTGCCGTCGGCGGCGGCCACGCGGCCGTCCAGGGTGGCGGCCAGCTTGAGCGTCACCACCGGGCGCCCGAGGTGCGCCGAGGCGGTGAACCACCGGTTGAGCGCCTC